>JAFQGO010000084.1:0-13854 GCA_017398225.1 Oscillospiraceae bacterium
AAAGCGCTTCCAGAAAAGAGAGAGCATAATGGTAGGACCAAATGCCGCACCGAATACACCCCAAGCATTTGAAACAAGACCCATAATAGATGCAGATGACGGATTTGCCGCAATCAAAAGTGCGATAACCGCAACTGCAAGAACAACAAAGCGTCCAACCCACAAAAGCTCTTTATCACTTGCCTTATTCTTGCGGATAACCGGCTTGTAAACATCACTTGCAAACGCAGAAGAAGCCGCAAGAAGCTGACTGTCCGCAGTACTCATAGATGCGGCAAGAATAGCCGAAAGAAGCACACCGGAAAGAAGCGGCGGGAATATCTTACGTACCATTTCAATGAATACAAGCTCATTTGCATTAATTGTCTCATCATATCCAAGGAAAAGGCGCCCAACAATACCGATAATTGCAGCAAAGAGAACGATAAGAGCAGTCCATGTGATGCCGATTTTCGCCGACTTTTTAAGCTCTTTCTGTGAGCGGAGAGACATATAGCGAATTATGATATGTGGCATACCGAAGTAACCAAGACCCCATGCAAGACCGGAAACGATTTCCTTCCAGCTTGCAATCGGATTCCAGAAATTAGCCTCAAGCGTTGCTATATTACCTGCCATTGTCGGAGCATCAAGAACGAACGCCGCAAAAATCGGGGCTATAAACATCGAGCCGAGAATCAGAAGCCCCTGGAAAAAGTCTGTCCAACAAACAGCGGAAAAGCCGCCAAGGAACGTATACCCGATGATGATAAATGCAGCTATGTACATTGCGACCTGCGCATCAATACCTAAAACTGTATTGAAAAGTGTTCCACACGCCTTGATGCTTGATGCACAGTAAACCGTATATGCAACAAGAAAAACTATTGCACAAAGAATCTGCAATGCACGTGATTTTGAAAGAAAGCGGTTTGTAAGATACTGGGGAATCGTGATAGAGTCATTCGCCACGATTGAGAACTTGCGAAGGCGAGGTGCCTGAACAAGCCAACTTATAGCATATCCGATGGCGAGACCTACCGAAACCCATACCTGACCGAGACCTGCAGCATAAATTGCCGTAGGAAGTCCCATAAGCACCCATGCGCTCATATCCGAAGCTCCGGCTGAAAGTGCCGAAACCCACGGACCCATCTGTCTGCCGCCGAGGAAGAAGCTCTTTTCTCCGCCGTTACGGTCACGGAAGAAGAAATACACGCCTATTCCGAGCATACAGAGAAGGTAAATTGAAAAAACAATAATTTCTGTCATTTTCCTATTCTCCTTTAAAAGTTAATATGCATAAGTATACCATAAAATGTTTAATTTGCCAATACTTTACTTGAAAAAACTTCTCCGGACGCCGAAACCCGGTGTCCGGATTTTTTTTAAATGCTGTTATTTCTTTCCACGCGCAGATGCTGCAACAACCTTCCAAAGAGCAATAAGTGCAATTACGTTCGGGATAACCATAAGGTAGTTGAAGAAATCCGTAAGCTCCCACACGAGATCATTTGAGAGAAGCGTGCCGAGAAAAATGAATACTATTGCAATAACGGAATAAATTACAACCGCCGTCTTGCTGTTCTTTGTGAGATACTGAACGTTGATTTTTCCGAAAAAGTTCCAGCCGATAATAGTTGAATACGCAAAGAAGAGAAGGCATATCGCAATAAACATATTACCGAAGCTTGTGCCGAACACACTGCCGACAGCCATCTGCATTGCATTCGTTTTCATAATACCCTGGGCTTCAATTGCCGCAACGTAATCTCCGCTTGCAAGAAGCCCGCCCTCTCCTACATAGAGCGTTGATATAACAACAAGAGCAGTCATGGTAAGAACAACAAATGTATCAATAAATACGCCTACCATTGCAACACAGCCCTGGTCATGCGGCTTTTCAACATTTGCCATTGCGTGTGCATGCGGAGTCGAACCCATACCTGCTTCATTCGAGAAGAGACCGCGCTTTGCGCCCTGACTGATTGCCGTTTTAAGAGCATAACCGATTCCGCCGCCGATGAGCGCATCAGGCGTAAACGCATACTTGAATATCGCGCCAAAGGTTTCCGGAATGTACTTAATGCGTGCAATAATAACAACAAGACCTCCGAGAAGGAAGAGACAAGCCATTATCGGAACAAGCTTTTCCGTAACGGATGCCAGTCTTTTGACTCCGCCGATGAAAATGAACGCGGATACTGCGGCAACTATGATACCGATAATCCATCCGTCAATACGGAATGCTGTGTAGCATGACTCCGCGATGGAGTTTGACTGTACCATTGAGCCAAAGAAGCCGAGAGCAACAGTGATTGCCACTGCAAAGAAAATTGCAAGGAAAGTTCCGAAACCGTTGGGAAACGCTTTCTTTATGTAGTAAACCGGACCGCCGTGAATTTCCCCATTTGCATCAGAAACACGGGTTTCCTGAGCAAGAACCGCTTCTGCATAAATCGTAGCCATACCCAAAAATGCGATAATCCACATCCAGAAGATAGCACCGGGACCTCCGACGAGTATCGCACCCGATGCGCCGACAATGTTACCTGTTCCTACCTGTGCCGCAATTGCCGTTGCAAGTGCCTGGAACGAGGTGAGGCCACTGCCGTCTTTGTTTCCGAAAAGCTTGATGTTGCCGAAAACCTTTTTCATACCTTCGCCAAAGCAACGAACCTGCACGAAACGAGTTTTGACCGTAAAGAAGAGACCTGCTCCCACGAGCAGAATGATGAGAATGTAGTCCGCAAGAAAGCCGTTTGCCTTCTGGACCATCGCCAAGAGTGAGTCAAGAAATGCCTGCATGATTTGTTCCTCCTGAAAATTATATTTTGGACCGAAAAACAGAAAATGCGTTTTCCGGCACAATAAAAAATGCCGCAATAATGCAGCAACTCCGAAAAACGCATACAAGGATGTGGGATTCGTATGTGTTTTCTCCGTTCTTTTGCCTGAGAGATTCAGCAGAATGCTCTGCCTTACACCTTCGGCACTCATTTAAGAGATTCTCCGGAGCCCCCTCCGCTTTCAGTCTCTTCCGATTCTGAAAGTTTCATCGGGCAATATTCAATTGCATATATAATAACACACTTTATATCATAATGCAACTGTTTTTCGCAAAAAATTTATAGACCCATTTTGATTATTCGAAACAAACAGGAAATGATGCGGCAATAGCACTTGATTTTTCGGGCGATTTGCGGTACAATACATGGGAACATAATGAAAAGAGGTCCTTTAAATTGCAAAGCAAAACAAACAAACTATTCACCAATCCGTATTTCGTCACCTTCGCGGCACTTCTGTGCTGTGCGCTCTGGGGCAGTGCCACTCCGTTTATCAAAATAGGGTACGAGCTTATTCTCCCCGTGCGCAATGTCCCGTCAACTATCCTGTTTGCCGGCGTCCGCTTCTTTCTTGCCGGTATTCTCACAATTCTCATTTACAGCATTGCACGCAAGAAGTTCCTTTGCCCACAAAAGCGCAATTGGAACAAGGTGCTGACCGTCAGCGCATTCCAGACCGTTCTGCAGTACATATTCTTCTACATCGGTCTCGCCAATACCTCCGGTGTTAAAGGTACGGTAATCAGCGGATGCAACGTTTTCTGTTCAATCCTCATCGCAAGCCTTCTCTTCCGTCAGGAAAAGCTTACGGCAAAAAAAATAATCGCCTGCATCGTTGGCTTTGCAGGGATTATCCTTATCAATATGAACGGTCTTGATTTTAATATGAACTTCTTCGGTGACGGGTTTGTATTCTTCTCCACCGTGTGCTACGGAATGTCCTCCACGCTTATCAAAATTTATTCCAAGGATGAGGACCCGGTTATCATCAGTGGGTATCAGTTTGCCATCGGCGGACTTCTCATGGCGATCGGCGGACTTTTATTCGGCGGTGTGATTGAGCTTAGCGGTGGCGCGGCAATCGGTGTGCTTATTTATCTCGCATTTCTTTCGGCAATTGCATATTCCCTCTGGGGCGTGCTCTTGAAGTTCAACTCCGTTTCGAAGGTGACGGTTTTCAGCTTTATGATCCCCGTTTTCGGAGTACTTCTGTCCTCGCTTCTTCTCTCCGAGCAGAGCAACGTTTCACCGATAAACCTCGTAATCACACTCGTTTTAATCTGCACGGGAATACTTTTGCTTAATTATAAAAAGAATTAAAACCTCACTGCCCATGAAGTAATTTTATCTTGACAAATATCCGTAAATAGAGTACAATAAAAATACAAAGAAGTTACCCGGTAACGGTTACTTCCTCATACGACTAAAAAGATAATCGCAGGGTTGGAAGTCTGGCGATTATCTTTTTTTATTGCTAAAGTAGCCGAGAACAGAGACCACAAGCGTCGCAATTTCAATTAAATCACGCCATGTTATGTATTCCATTCACACCACCTCCCTCCGAACCGGAGAAAGGCAATTAAAAAAGATTTCTTCCTCCGATAAAAGAGGAAGCAACCGCCACCGTCAAGGCAACCTCTTTGTGCTTATTTCTAAGCATTTGCATTATACCACACACAACAATCCTCTGTCAACAGTAAGCAAAAGAATTAAAACCTTATCACCCATGAAGCAATTTTCCGGAAAGCTCTGTACAGCGGATTTTCCAATTCTTTTCCCGCATCGCGAAGCTTTCCTCTTATATCAATATTCTGTGGACAATGCTGTTCACACTTTCCACAGCCAATGCAGTTTGACGCAGCTGTGGAGTTTTTTCTCATTGCGGTACACATAAAATAATCTCTCATTCCGGCAAACTTGCTGTCAGAATACACTCTGTTGTATGCCGCAAATACGCCCGGGATATCCACGCCCTTCGGACACGGCACACAGTAGCGGCATCCGGTGCACGGCACCTTCATTCCCGCGTTTATCGCCTTTACCACGCCTGCCAGCATCTCTTCATCCGCAGCCGTAAGCTCTCCGATACGTGCCGAGTCCGCCACGCGGCAATTTTCCTCAAGCATTTCCATCGAGTTCATCCCCGAGAGAACCGTTGTTACCTCCGGCTGATTCCATAGCCAGCGGAAAGACCACTCGGCCGGAGTATATTTCGGCGTATGCTCCCTGAAAATACGCATTGCCTCCTCCGGCAGACGGTTTACAAGCTTTCCTCCGCGCAGCGGCTCCATAATCATAACAGGAAGTCCTTTTTTGTTTGCGTGTAAAAGCCCGGTGCGTCCCGCCTGGGTGTGCTCATCCATATAATTGTATTGAATCATACAGAAATCCCAGTCATACACATCAACAAGAGAGCAGAACATTTCTGAATTGCCGTGGTATGAAAAACCTATCTGACGGATTTTTCCGCTCGCCTTTTTCTCTGCAATCCACTCCTTTATACCAAGTCCGCAAAGGCGTTCCCATGTGGCGGTGTCCGTAAGCATATGCATAAGATAATAATCAATATAGTCCGTGCGGAGACGTGATAACTGCTCATTAAACAAGCGGTCAAGATCCTCGCGGGTTTTGATAAGATAATGCGGAAGCTTCGTCGCAATATTTATTTTTTCACGGAGATTGTTTTTCTCAAAAATCTCTCCGACTAAGACTTCGTTTCCGGGATAGATATACGCCGTATCAAAATAGTTCACGCCCATTTTGTACGCCGCCAGAATCTCACGCTCTGCCTCGGCAAAATCAAACTTGCCCATTTTCTTTTTAAATCGCATACAGCCAAAAGCCAAAGCCGATATGTCATTTCCGTATTTATCCTTGCGGTATTGCATTTTCTTACTCCTCCTTATTGCCATAACCGTTTTTCTGTTACATTTCCGGTTCGTCGGCAACCGCCGAACCCTACAATCATTATACTTCAATCACATATGTTTTTCAATATTTTTCAGAATATGATCGTCCGCAAATTTACTTTCACAAAAAAATTTGGAAAATTTGAAAAAAAGACTTGATTTTTTCCTCGCGATGTGTTATTATAGTTAAGCTGTTTGGAAAGATATGCGCTGCTAGCTCAGCTGGATAGAGCGTCTGGCTACGGACCAGAAGGTCGGGGATTCGAATTCTCCGCAGCGCGCCACGGCATCAAGAAGGACTTGAGAGAAATCTCAAGTCCCTTTCTTTTTAAACAATCTGTAACATCATATCTAATCACCTTGAAAGCGGGGAATAATTGTAGTAAAATGTAATCACTATATATCCGGAGGAATTCTTATGCGCGGTTTTTTTCAAAGATTCAATAACACTGTTCAGCGTTTTATGTACGGACGCTACGGAGTTGACGAGTTCGGCTCATTTTTGCTTATAACAGGCATGGTGCTGGCTTTTCTTTCTTTGTTCCGCCTGTTTTTCTGGCTAAGTATCCCGGCACTTGCTATCTTTATCTGGTCATACGTTCGTATATTTTCAAAAAACTTTGCAAAGCGGCAAAGTGAGCTTGCAAAATACTGGAGAATCCGCTCACGCTTGCGCGATAAATTAGCTTTCTGGAAAAGCAAAATGAAAGACAAAAACCACCGCTACTACCGCTGTAAGCTTTGCAGAACGGTTATGCGCGTGCCGCGCGGCAAAGGCAAGATTGAAATCACCTGTCCGAAATGCAGAAGCAAAATAATTAAAAAGACATAAAGATAAAGGACGTGCCCGAATGTGTTTTTCACATTCCCGCACGTCCGCGTTTTTTCGTCAGGATTCTACGCTATATGAAAAGTTTAATTCATCCTGACATAGATCATCAAGAATTTCAAAAAATATTGAGCAATGCTCCTGTAAATCCTCGGACATCGAGAAAAATCCACGTATTATCGTGTGCGTCTTTTCGTCGAACAATCCACGGAAGCAATCCCAAAGCGCATCCCAGTTTTCCCCGTAATATTCCGGAAATCCGAAGTTCTCTTTCAATATAAGATGAAACTCTCCCAACGTTTTACACCTGCTAAAATCAAGAATTATCGGATTGGCCGTAATAATCTTGAATTGATAATATTCATCCGGAAATTTACCATTTCTGCAATCCGGCAGAATATATTTGAAGTTAGGCGACACTTTTTCAAGCTGATAAAATATCTCCAATATTTTAAAACTTTCCTTTTGCAAAGTCCTTGGCATTGCAAAGAAGTTAACGATAATAACATTTGCGCACCTCTCCTTGAAATCATCTTCTCGGTTTTTAAACACATATTCCAACATTTTTTTTACGTCAAATCGATTTTGCACTTCATATTGCCAAAAAGAAAACTTTTCTTTTACTTCTTCCAATACATCACTAAAAGAACTCACATTTCCAAAATCAAGAATTATCGGATTGGCCGTTAACGTCTGTATCATTTTTTCATCAAATTTAAACATACTCTGCCTCCTCAAACTATCTCAACATATGTCTCGTAATGGTCAAAGGTAACAAATATCAGACCGTCATTAGAAAAAACTATCCGACTCATACCGCGATATCTCCCGCTATATTCTAAGTCTGCCTCATACCATATTCGTCCCTCTGCTGTAGGAAGATGCCCATTTTTATTGTGGTAAACACCGCCTACTATCATTTTTCCAGGAAGAATCTCTTGCAAATTCCCTTTATTAGGCTTCCATCCACTCTTTTTTGCCTCTTTCATTGTTATGTAATAATCAGGCAGTTTCCCGAACATCTTCAGCCACCAATCTGCTCCATTTGCGCCTCTGCCGGTTGTTTCTCCAGCAAAACAAGCTTGCATTTCTGTTATTTTGCAACGACAATTGGGATGTATAGGTGGTTTTGGAATAAATTTCTTACCGAATTCATAAACCTTTCCGTGAAGTTCACGGCAAGCATGGCATGTATAAATATCTAACATCTGTGCCTTCCATGCACAATAATTTTGTGAAATCATATTTTCTCCTTTTGTAGTATTAAGTTGAAATGACGCATATTTATCTTCCAGGTACTATTTACTTTAATTTTTCAGCCAGTAATTCTGTGCACCAATTTACTAACCTTAATGTAAATATCTCAAATCCAAAGCGCGCATTGCATCATTTTTAATGATATAATATCACTTAACTCTTTTTTCGTCAATAGTTTTTTCGAAGTTTTTCAAAGAAAGTAAATACAAAATAAGTGACAGAGTATATTCTGCCACTTATTTTGTACTCACTTATTCTTCTGAAGTTGTTCTTTTATCATCATATCCTTGACCTTCATAAGGCGGGTAAGGTTTCCACGCTCATTTTCGTCAAGCTTCATCGTTATCATGCGTATCGTTTCCGCAAGCTGCGGTATCATAACATACTCAAGCGCATTTACGCGTCTGCGCGTTTTTTCAATCTCCTGCGCAAGAAGCTGGGCGGATTTTTCCACCTCGGCAAGGCGCAGAAGCTTCGGCAAAAGACGCGCAAGACCGTCCACCGCATCGTCAAGCTCGCCGGAGGTCATTGCATAGCCGTATGGATATACGGATTTTCCGTCACTTGCCGAAAAAGAAAATTCGGGAACATCAACGCTCATTATATTTTTGTATGATATGTCAAGCTCTACGGACTTTGTCGGACACATAAGCGACTGCTCCATCATCTCCGGAGACATCACGGCACCTGCAACGGCAAAGCCACGGTTCGCCGCGGAGATCTCGCGTTCCACCTCGGCGCGAAGCTCTTTGTTCTCGCGGATAATGTCGAGAAAGCGCTTCATCAGCTCGTCCCGCTTATCTTTTAAAAGCTTGTGACCTCGGCGCGCTGTGGTAAGACGGTTTTTAAGCCGCTTTAGCTCCATACGCGTCGGGTTAACATTCATTGTTGCCATAGGAAAAACTCCTTAAGCCTTATTTTCCGGCAGATATTTTTCAATAAGCTCAGGCTTTATACGCTTAAGCTCTGACTTAGGAAGAATGGAAAGAAGCTCCCAGCCGAGATTCAATGTCTCCTCAATCGAGCGGTTCTCGTCATAGCCCTGGCTTACATATCGAAGCTCGAACTGCTCAGAGAACTTGGCGTACAGCTTATCAATATCGGAAAGCGCTGCTTCACCGAGAATTGTCATAAGCTCCTTTGCTTCTTTTCCGCGCGCATACGCCGCAAAGAGCTGGTTCATCGTTCCGGCGTGGTCCTCACGCGTTTTTCCGTCACCGATTCCCTTGTCCTTAAGACGTGAAAGAGACGGAAGAACATCTACCGGAGGCAGAACATTCTTTCGATAAAGCTCACGCGAGAGGATAATCTGCCCCTCAGTGATATATCCCGTAAGGTCCGGGATTGGATGTGTCTTGTCATCCTCGGGCATCGAAAGAATCGGAATCATCGTTATGGAACCCTCGCTGTCGAGGTTTCTGCCCGCACGCTCATACATCGTTGCAAGGTCGGTGTAGAGATAACCCGGATATCCGCGGCGCCCCGGAACTTCCTTACGCGCCGCCGAAACCTCACGAAGCGCCTCGGCGTAGTTTGTTATATCCGTCATAATGACGAGAACGTGCATATCCTTCTCAAATGCAAGGTATTCTGCCGCCGTAAGCGCCATACGCGGGGTGGATATACGCTCAATCGCAGGGTCATTTGCGAGGTTTATAAAGAGCACTGTGCGGTCAATTGCACCTGTGCGCTTAAAGTCCGAGATGAAGAAATCTGCTTCCTCAAATGTGATACCGATAGCGGCAAACACAACGGCAAACTTTGCATCAGCGCGCAAAACCTTTGCCTGACGCGCAATCTGTGCGGCAAGCTGTGCGTGCGGAAGACCGGAACCGGAGAAGATAGGAAGCTTCTGACCGCGGACAAGGGTGTTAAGACCGTCGATTGTCGAAATACCGGTCTGGATAAACTCATCGGGATAGTTGCGCGATGCAGGATTCATCGGGGTACCGTTTATATTGCGGCGCTCCTCCGGAAGGATTTCCGGACCGCCGTCACGCGGTCTGCCCATTCCGTCAAAAACGCGGCCGAGCATATCCTCGGAAACACCAAGCTCTATTCCGTGACCGAGAAAACGCACGGAGCTTGCGGCAAGGTTTATTCCCGCACTGCTTTCAAAAAGCTGAACCAAAACGTCCGAGCCGTTGACCTCAAGAACCTTACAACGGCGGCGCTCACCGTTTGGAAGCTCAACCTCGCCGAGCTCGTCATATGCAACGCCCGTTACATCCTTTACAAGCATAAGAGGACCTGTAACCTCTTGGATAGTACGATATTCCTTAAGCATTACTCTTCCTCCTTTGCCGAGATAAGGCTCTCTGCTTCACTTTCCATGAGAGCTTCTATTTCATCATAAACTTTATTGTATGTGTCATTCGGAGCATCCTTTGCACGTCCGAGCTTTTCTCTCGCCTGCATTGCAAACACCTTATTCGGGTCTGCCCCTGCAGAGATAGCCTTTTTACCGAGATCGTGATACTTCAGAACAAGCTGCATAAGGTGCGCCTGCTTTGCAAGCGGGGTGTAGCTGTCTGTATCGGAGAATGCATTCTGCTGTAGGAAGTCCTCACGGACAATCTGCGCAACCTCAAGGGTCAGGCGGTCCTCTGCCGAAAGTGCATCAATACCGACAAGTCGGACAATTTCCTGAAGCTCTGCCTCAAGCTGCAGAAGCCCCATTGCACGGCTTCTGTTTTTCATAAACTCGCGCGATACGTTTTCATCAAACCACGCACCGAGGCGGTCGAGATAGAGCGAATATGAATTAAGCCAGTTAATTGCCGGGAAGTGGCGGCGGTATGCAAGGGAAGAATCAAGTCCCCAAAAAACCTTTACAATTCGCAGTGTTGCCTGCGAAACAGGCTCTGAAATGTCACCGCCCGGAGGTGATACCGCACCGATTGCGGTAAGCGAACCGCGTCTTTCCTCTCCCGAAACGGCAACTATTCTGCCGGCACGCTCGTAGAACTGTGCAAGACGGGATGAAAGGTATGCAGGATAGCCTTCCTCACCCGGCATTTCTTCAAGACGTCCGGACATCTCACGCAATGCCTCTGCCCAGCGGGAGGTAGAGTCTGCGATAACCGCAACGTCATACCCCATATCTCTGTAATATTCCGCAATCGTTATACCCGTATAGATAGACGCCTCACGCGCCGCAACAGGCATATCTGATGTATTTGCAATAAGCACGGTGCGCTTCATAAGCGACTCTCCCGTCTTCGGGTCACGAAGCTCAGGGAATTCGCGCAGAACATCTGTCATTTCGTTTCCGCGCTCTCCGCAGCCGATGTATACAACTATATCAACGTCAGACCACTTTGCAAGCTGATGCTGAACAACGGTCTTTCCGCTTCCGAACGGGCCGGGAACTGCCGCGGCACCGCCCTTTGCAATCGGAAACATTGTATCAATAACGCGCTGACCGGTAATCATCGGAACATCCGGCGGCATTTTTTCTTTGTATGGACGTCCCACGCGAACCGGCCACTTCTGAAGCATCGAAACTTCTTTTATTTCTCCGCTGTCGGTCTTTATTTTGCAAACGGTATCCTCAACCTTAAAGGAACCGCTGTTTATCTCAGTAATTTCGCCTGAAACGCCGTGCGGAACCATAATTCGGTGTTCTACAATAACGGTCTCAGCAACCGTACCGATAATGTCACCCGCCTGCACGCGCTCGCCTGCCTTGCGCGTAGCTGTAAATTCCCACACGCGATCACGGTCAACGCTCGCAACATCTATACCGCGCTTTATGTTGCTTCCCGAAAGCTCACGGATTTTCTCAAGAGGACGCTGAATACCGTCATAAATATTCTCGATAAGTCCCGGTGCGAGCTCTACGGAAAGCGGCGCACCCGTAGTGACAACCTCGTCACCGTAGCCGATGCCCGCCGTTTCCTCATAAACCTGAATTGAAGCGCGGTCACCGCGCATTTCGATAATTTCTCCGATAAGCTTATCCTGTCCGACGCGAACAACGTCGAACATATTCGCGTGGGAAAGCCCCTCCGCTACTATAAGCGGACCGGAGACCTTTATAATCTTTCCGCTTGTCATAGATTTATCTTCCTTCCTATGCCAGAATATCCGCGCCGACTGCGCGCTCAACAGCATCGTGCACGTTCTTCATTCCGATGCCGAGGCTTCCGCCCTTGCCCGGAACGAGAATAACCGCAGGCAGGGGGCTGTCTTTATACTTTGCAATTTCCTCCGGTATCTTTTCCGCAAGCTGTTCTGTTATATATATTACCGCGAAGCCTTCCTTCGCAAGAGAATGAAGACTTTTCTTTGCCTCATCCGCAGTTTCACAAGCCTTCACGGTAAAGCCGAGCGTGCGATAGCCGAGGACGCTCATCCTGTCACCTAAAACTGCAAGCTTATATCCCATGGCCATTACACCCTCAATCTGCTTTTAATTTCATCTGCAGAAAGGCCTTCTGCCTTTCCCGCCATAATAATTCTTACCGTCATTTCTTCTGCCTCGCGGGCTGCGATGTATGCAATAATCGGGCGCTCATCAAATGCAACATACCGCGCCGCTTTCATATATTCAATTCCCGCAAGGTCAAGCGCGCGCTCAAACTCTAAAAGCGTGCCGTTATTCTTTGCCGCAATCTCTCCAAGCTCAGCCGCGCCAAGAAGCGGTGATGAAGCACACGCTCCGGTAAAATCACGCACAAGAAGTGCATCAGTGCGCAGTTTCCCGCCCGGCACAAGCGCACGGCGCAGTATATCGTCATCACGCCCCTGCCGTGCCGCACGTACAGCGGTGCGCAAATTTGCAATATCCGCAAGAAGCGACACATATCCGCGCAAAAACTCACTTTCTGAGCTTTCCGCCGCCGTGATAAGCATCTCAAAATACGCACGGTCAAGTGCGATATCCGCAAGGCACGCATCCCCCGTGCGGGAGAGAATGTCACGTGCCTCAAGGAACGCTTTGCCCATTTTTTCGGGAAGCGCGCTCACATCCCCCGTGCGGTATGCCGAAATTATGTCTTCTTTTGAAACCGTTCCGGAATCGGAAAGAAGTCTCTCTGCATCGGAGCCCGAAAGAGATGCTTTTATAACGGTTTTTATGTTGTGAAAATCGTATTTGAGTGCAAAAACATCAAAAATAGCACGGTTTTCGCAGATTTCATCGATAAGCTTTCCGGTCTTTTCACGCATCCGTACAATTGCGGCGCTTACATCGGAAAAGCTGTCTCCCGCGACATCACCGTATCCTGCATCTGAAAGAATCTTTGCCGCCTCAGGTGCGGTTTTTGCATCACACATACGCGAAATATCGCGCTCAGTAAGAAGATTTTTCTCATTTGCGCGCACGCGCATAGTCGCGTATAAATAATCTGTATCTTTTATTTTCATCGGAACCTCCGACTTCTGCATTATAGCAGTATATAATTTAACCAAAAAGAATCCCGGCAATCTCAAGCTGGAGCTCATCGCGAAGCTCATGGGCAAGACGGGAGAATGTGCAGTTTATCTCCGTATTCCCACGCTTGAAAATAAACCCGCCGCCGAGAGAATGAGTCTCCTTCGAAACAGTTATCCCCTTGTTTGCCGAGCATTTTGCAAGGATTTTTTCTTTCAGCGAAGCATCCTTTTCCGCAAGAACAAGCTCACCGCTCTCTCCATCCGCCGCGCGGATTGCAAGGGATGCAAGCGCTAAAACAAGCTCGTCTCCCGAAAGAGAAGCAAGCTTCTCTTCCGCCTTGTCAAACGCTTCGGAGATAAGCTCCTGCTTTTTTGCAAGATAGGAACGCCGGACATCCGATGATGCTGAGCTTTCAATACGGAAAGCCGCATCCTCGGCATCCTTTTCCGCGCGGACAAGAATTTTTTCACGCACGCCCTCTGCTTTTTTTGCATATTCAGCGCGCAACGCTCTTGCCTCCGCCTCTGCCGCCGCGATAATCTCACGTGCGGTGTTCTCGCCTTCGTCTGCTATTCGTTTTGTGATATTGTCAATCCCGTTCATATCGTGAAAACCGCCTTAGTTAATTCCGTTGAGCATAAGGAATGATAC
>JAFQGO010000085.1:0-2770 GCA_017398225.1 Oscillospiraceae bacterium
AAAATATCAGGTCGGATTAAGCGAGATTAAGGCTGCAAATCAGCACATATCTAATCCCGATTTGATATACCCGGGGCAGGTTTTAACGATACCTACGACAGACTCCTCGGTTTTAGACTATGAAAAAGAGGTAGTCAGACTCGTGAATGAGATTAGGGCCGAGAGAGGCTTAAAGGAGCTGACATACAACTGGGAATTAAGCCGTGTGGCGCGTTATAAATCTCAGGATATGAAAGACAACAAATATTTTTCTCACACAAGCCCTGTATACGGAACGCCTTTTCAGATGATGAAGAATTTTGGCATTACATACAGAAGTGCGGGGGAAAATATAGCGAGAGGACAGAGGACTCCGCAGGAAGTTGTCAATGCGTGGATGAATTCTTCGGGTCACCGTGCAAATATTTTGAGCACTTCGTTTACGCAGATCGGCGTAGGGTATGTTGCTAACGGAAACTACTGGACGCAGATGTTTATTGGCAAATAAGAACAAGAATATTATAATTTGCCTTATGGCTTAAAACAAGAGCATGGTTAACCGCCATGCTTTTGTTGCTTTCATATTGAAAAAGACAGCAAGTTGTGATATAATATATTAAATAACAATGAGGAGAAAAATAATGATAAATGTTAAATTTCCGTACGGAAAAGAAGAATTAGAATACAGCTTTTGCGAGAGTCAGCTTGCGGGAATTTTAGAATCGTCCATAAATGAATATAATCCCGAAAAAACCGATATAGAATTAGTTAAAGAAGCGGTAGAAAATCCCGTTTGCAGTGAGCGGCTTGCTGAGATGGCAAGAGGGAAGAAGAACATTGTTATTATTGCGAGCGATCATACAAGGCCCGTACCCAGCAAAATTATAATGCCGGTTATATTGGAGGAGATACGCAGTACAAATCCCGACGCCAAGATAACGATTCTTATTGCTACCGGGTGCCACCGCGAAACAACAAAGGAAGAACTTGTTGATAAGTTCGGCGAAGAAATCGTGCGGAATGAGAATATTTATATACATGACTGTGACGAGCGAGAAAAACTGGTTAATATCGGTACATTACCTTCGGGCGGAGAGTGCGAGATAAACTCTATTGCCTATGAAGCAGATTTGCTTGTTTCGGAGGGATTCATAGAACCTCATTTTTTTGCGGGCTTTTCGGGCGGAAGAAAGAGCGTTTTGCCGGGGATTGCCGGACGAAGAACAGTGCTTGCTAATCACTGTTCAGAGTTTATTGACAATCCAAATTCAAAGACGGGCATACTTGACGGTAATCCGATACACAAGGATATGGTATGGGCGGCGGAGAAGGCAAAGCTGGCTTTTATTGTAAATGTAGTGCTGAACGCAGAAAAAAAGGTGATATTTGCTACGGCAGGAGATTTTAGAGAAGCCCACAAAGCAGGAACAGACTTTTTGTCTTCGCTCTGCGGTGCAGACGCGGTAGATGCCGACGTTGTTATAACGACAAACGGCGGGTATCCTCTTGACCAAAACATTTATCAAGCCGTGAAGGGCATGACTGCTGCAGAGGCGACGGTCAGAGAAAACGGTGTCATTATTATGCTTGCAAAATCAAACGACGGAATAGGCGGAGAGCATTTTTATCATCAGTTGGTTGACGAGCCGGATATATATAAAACCAACGATACTTTTTTGAAACGCGGAAGAAACGAAACCGTTCCCGACCAATGGCAGACGCAGGTTTTTATAAGGGTGCTTATGAAGGCAAGGGTTATCTATATTTCCGATATGCCTGATGAAACTATAGAAAAAATGCATATGTGTTGACTATATATAAAGCATCTTTCTCGCTTAATCAGCCGATGAGACCGATGAAGCGATAGTAAATGTCGATTTTCTGTGTACGTTTGCCTGTGGATTTATCACCTTCGTGCACCACGATCTTATCAATCAATTCGTTAAGCATAGGTTTTGTCAGTTCGGTGAAATCGAGATACTTCTTTGCGACCTCTATGAACTTGGCAATGTTGTCCGCTTCGGCTTTTCGTTCCGTCAGAAACGCTCCAATCTCTGCAATCCGTTTTTCTGTCTCTGTCAACTCTCTCTTGTAGTCAGCAGAATACGCGGCGTATTCCTCGTCTGTGAGCTTACCGAGGGCATTGTCCTCATAGAGCTTGCGGCAGATGATTTGCAATTCCCCAAGGCGTTGCTTTAGACGTCGCTGTTCCTTGATAAGCTTCCCGGATTCCAATTCAATTGCCTTTTCTCTATCCTTGGCAATGTGCTCAGCAAAGTTGATTGCTCTATCTGTAAGGGGTGCGATCTGCTTGCGAATATCGGCTTCGACGATACGGTACAGCGCATTGTATGAAATGAAGTGTGCCGTGCAATGCCGTCTGCCCTTGTTGCGATAGTTGCAGCATGTATAGTTACCATTGTTATTCGCCATTGCAAAGGACAGTCCGCAACCGCAGTCTGCACATTTCACAAGACCGTGGAAAATCTGACGCTCGCCGTTTGTGGTTGGGCGTTTTTTGATTTTCACCATCTTCTGAACGATCTCAAAGGTCTCACGGTCAACCAGTGCTTCGTGGGTGTTTTCGATCACAATCCATTCATCTTCGGGAACTCGGATGCGCTTTTTGCTCTTAAAGGAACGGGTACTGCC
Organism: Oscillospiraceae bacterium; assembly: GCA_017398225.1. GTDB lineage: Bacteria > Bacillota > Clostridia > Oscillospirales > JAAYXM01 > SIG480. The sequence continues at coordinate 2,632 of JAFQGO010000085.1, forward strand.
TTTCTGCCCGGTGAAATCTCCCACATATACACGGTTACGGAGAATGTTTGCCACCGTGATGGGATACCACGCATACGGATGCTCCTTGTCATCGAATCGCTCAAATCCACCCCGAGTATGATTGATATACATTCTTGGT
>JAFQGO010000006.1:0-3254 GCA_017398225.1 Oscillospiraceae bacterium
GATGTGGAACCATGTTGCACCGTCAAAAATCTTTTCCCAGTCAAAATCGCCGGGCTTTGCAAGTGCGATAGCGGAGAACTCACGGTCATAAACGACCTTGGATGCACGCTGGTTTGCACCTGTTTCGAGGTAGTAGATACCCATTCTGCCGTTTGTGCGGATGATGTCCTTTGTGTCAACGCCGAAGGAACGAACATCTGCAACACAAGCATCGCCGATTGCGTTTGCCGGAAGAGCAGTTACGAAAGATGCATCCATGCCATAGTTTGCAAGGGATACAGCAACGTTTGCCTCACCGCCGCCGAAGGTTGCTTCAAATGCCGGGGACTGGAAAAATCTCTCAAGACCCGGGGATTTGAGTCTGAGCATGATTTCGCCGAATGTTACTACTTTTGCCATTTTAAAACAGCTCCTTTAAAATTTTATATTGTTTTGTCCTTGCGGACTAAAAATTTACTGAACTTCTTTTCTGTGTTCTTCAAGAATTTTCTTTATCTTATCAACCGGGCTGAGAAGCGATGTGATTGAAATGTCATGGTTCATTGTGTCCATAATAAGAGCAAGGAACTTCGACATATCAACATTCTCATACCACGGTGCATTGAGGATTTCCTCAGTACGGTAATTGAGGTTAGTTGAGAATACCTTCGTTATCGCGCCGTCCTCATATGCTTTATTGAAGGACTTTGCACCCTCGGTAAACAGACCGAAGGTTACTCCGACGAAAATTCGCTTTGCCTTGCGCTTCTTAAGCTCATAAGCGATGTCGATAACAGACTCTCCGGAGGAGATCATATCGTCGAGGATGAAAACATCCTTGCCCTCAACGCTCTCACCAAGAAATTCGTGGCTGATAATCGGGTTCTTGCCGTTCACGATTTTTGTGTAATCGCGGCGCTTATAGAACATACCGACATTAAGCCCAAGCATACTTGCAAAGTAAAGGCTTCTGCTCATACCACCTTCATCCGGGCTGACAACAAGCATATGCTCCTTGTCAATCTGAATGTCCGGAGTTGAACGGATAAGTGCCTTTATAATCTGATATGTAGGTCTTACATTTTCAAAGCCGATAAGCGGAATGGCGTTCTGTACACGCGGGTCGTGAGCATCAAAGGTGATGATGTTCTCAACGCCGAGGTGTTCAAGCTCCTGAAGCGCAAGTGCGCAGTCGAGAGACTCTCTTCCTGTTTTTCTGTGCTGGCGGCTCTCATAGAGAAGCGGCATAATGACGTTTATACGTCTTGCCTTTCCTCCGATAGCGGCGATAACACGCTTAATATCCTGGAAAATATCATCCGGGCTCATGTGGCACTCCATATTGTACATTTTGTATGTACAGCTGTAGTTGCTTATATCCGCAAGGATGTAGATATCATATCCGCGGACGGTTTCCTTAAGCACAGCCTTTCCTTCGCCCGACGCAAAACGCGGAGTTGCATGGTCAATGCAATAGCTGTCGCGAAGATACGCCGGGAAGTGAAGCGGAACATTGCCGTTTTCAACATTGTAGCGGCGCTGCTGAACGAGATTTGCATCAACAAGGCTGCCAAGCTCTCTGCAGCTGTCAAGAGTGATGAGACCTATCGGAGCATAAGGAATCTTATCATCCGGTGCGGCACTGAAGGTACTTGCCATATAACTTATCCCCTTTTCATCATTAGTTTTTTAAAAAACCCCACAAGAGTTCTCTTATATCATAACACATATTCCGTCTTTTATCAAGGGAGGAAAGGCAACAAATTTTTATTTATTTTATTCTGAAAATCTCGTCGAAACGCACTATTTTATATTTTTCTTTGTGATAAGAATAACAAAGAGCACAAAAAAAGCACCGCTTGCCGGTAAAAACAACAAGCGGTGGCTTAGTCTGATTTTTCTTTCAGACGAACTTCTCGTACAGTTATCCTTACTTCGGATACGCCTTATAATAGTGTTCGATATTGAGATCCTCGTCCATATCAAGTCCGTGAGAGCCGCATCCGCCGTCGATTTCATGACAGCCGTGGTCCATTGCAAATCCCACAAGCGTGTTATGCTCTCCCCAGTGCTTTTCAATGAGCTCCGAGAACATTGCAAATGTGCGGACGTTTGCGCGAAGCTCGCCGAGAGCAACCGTACTCTCAGGACCGGTCTTGTGCATTGTAGAATCGTAATTCCCGTTGTAAACAAGAATGAAATCATGCTCATCACGCTTCATAACCTCTGCCGCAACGGCGTTTACCTCATTCATATTCTCGCATATATAATAATCCATATCACGCTCAAGATAAATTTTACCGAGACTGCACTCACTATCCGCAATAATCGCAGGCTTTTTACCGGCACGGATGAGCGCGTCAAAGAGCGTGTCAATCTTTATGACCGGCTTTTCATATTTCTGAATACCGTGTACCTCAGGCTGTGCGCCTGTGTACATCGTACCAAAACAAACGGGCGTTACGGACGGCATAACGCTGCAAAGCGGAAGCTTTAAATCAAAATACTTCTCTGTGCGGAAGAAGATAAGCTCCGGATATTTTTCTGCAATCCACTGTGCAACTGCATCGGGATTATACATAAAAACTCTGTCTGCCTTTTCCCCGCCAAAGGACTTATCTATATATCCGCAAAGTTCATCAGAAGGTGCTGCCGCGCGCTCCGGTGCGTCAATTCCCATCGCATATGCAAGCGATGCACAAACCGTATCGAGCGATAAACTGTTCTTTGCCATACCAAAAACCTCTTTCCTCATTCATTATACAACATAACTTATATTATATATTTTACGAGGATTTTTGTCAATTGAAAGTTAACTTAATTTGACCATGTACTCCCGGGCTACACCTCAAACTCAAAATCGCGGACGGTAACTTTCTCACCCGTTACAAGACGAACAGTTACCTTGCAGCTGTACTTTCCTGTTTCAAGTGATTCCATATCAACGCTTCCGCGGACGAGCACCGGCTTTGCGGTAACAAACTCCTGCATATCAAAGCTCATATACTGCCCTGTCTTTCGGCTTACATACGCTGTTGCAGACTGAACTTTATTTTCTCTTTCATCCGCAATATCAAGCGTTATACTGTCCATCATCCAATTGCAGGCGAGCGTTCCTTTAAGAACGGTTCCTTTGTTGAAAACCGTTTCGGTGTCTGTTACAACCGGCTCTGCAATCAGTGAAGGATCCCGGAGCGCCTTACATGTAATCGGTACATATTTATTTCTCAGCAAAGACGCAAAGCTGTATGTTGCACCAATACCGACTTTATAAA
>JAFQGO010000086.1:0-4841 GCA_017398225.1 Oscillospiraceae bacterium
GCCTTTCTTATTTTGGAAAATTATACCCGCAGGCCTTAAGAAGAAGCCTGTGCAGGTTCAGTTCATAATCATACGTGTAAGGATTTTCTTTTCCGCGAACCATTTCGGCAAAATTCCGAAGCATATCATCATAGCGGTCATATGCCTCTGTTTTTGTTGCGGTCCATGGCTCGTGCCAGTTTGTGCTGTAGGATTCGTTCATAACGGTAAATTGACCTTCGTCACAGAGCGTTTCCAATGGCTTTATTTCAAGCGTTCCTTTTTCTCCGCATATAACAAGCTGTCGTCTCAAAAAACCACCGAATTCACTTCCACAGCTTTTTGCAAATGAAATGCCGTTTGGGTATTTAAAAAGCGCCATACCGTAATCCTTTGAGGAAACACCGTCGAAGCGTGTTGCACAGTTGAGCGGTATGACCTCTGAGGGCTCGCCCTGAATCCGGTAAATCAGATCAACCAAATGGCAACCCAAAAAGAACATCATCCCACCGGGGAAATTCTCCAGCCACTTTCGAAGCTCAGCGCTTTGCTTGCAATTCATATGTGCTTCTATTGAGTAAATTTCACCAAGCTCGCCACGCGCTATCTTCTCAATGGCCTCTTTGATTTTCGGGTTAAACCTATACATATATCCGAGAGAAAAAACAAGCTTTTTTTCTTTTAATATGGCTATGAGGCTTTCGAAAGCACAAGGATCGGCACTCCCTGGTTTTTCCATATGAAGATGCTTTCCTGCCTTTCCTGCCATAATAGCGTATTTTGTAAGATACACCTCCTCGGTTTCTATGGCAACGGCTTCGATTTCGGGATTATCTAAAATTTCTTGCACCGTCAACTCCGGATATCCGTCAAAAACAGAAATACGCTCCGGGAATTTTTTGCGCTCACCCTCCGGCAAGGCATAGCCTGCCGGCTCAAATATATCGCTCTGTTTTGTAAGGCTGTTCCAGATAGAAGCGCCGTGGCTGTTCCGACTTGTACCTATCTGTGCAATTTTTATTTTTTTCATACGCAGTCTCTCCGGAAATTCAAGGCTTTTTTATCACCGGAGAGACTCCGTTAAACGATATAAGCTCCGGTGCATCTATGTCGATATGGCACTTAAGCTTGTGCCTTTGGCGATATTTGGTGGGGGACATACCAAGCTCACGCTTGAAAACCGAGTCTAACCTGTGAATGGTTTTAAATCCGCATTTTACGGCAATCTCCGTCATGGTCAGTTCGCTGTCAACCAAAAGCTTTTTTGCGCAGATAAGTCTCTTTGATGAAATGAGGCTACTGAGCTTCATATTGTATTTTTTTCTGAAATAGTGGCTCAGATACGAATACTCCATATGAAAATGCTTTGATAAAAGCTTTATGTCGATTTCTTCAAGATTGTTGTCGATAAAGTCGGATATATCACTGAAAAATACGTCCTTGCAGAAATTATCAATGACATTCTCACTTTTGTCGTCATAGTCGTTGTTGTTCAGACACGCCCTCTGTAAGAACAGAAGAATTTTGAAAACCTCAAGAGCGATAATCTCCCGATTTAACGGCAGATTGTTATTCACCTCTGCTTCAATCCGTCTGAGGGCATCCTTTACGATGTTGTCATTATCCCTGCAAGATAAATACGGAAGCTTTGCAAAGATGAAATCGGGAGCTGTGTCTTCAAACGAAAACTTAAGCTCAAGCGTTTTCAGACCGACCGATGATGGAACGAAAGTGTGCGGGGTGTTGCGATTAATTATAAGAACATCTCCCGCAGACGGCTCCAAAAACTTGCCTTCTGCAAAAATCCATCCTGTGCCTTGACGTATATATACAAGCTGGTAAAAATCATGATAATGCGTATCTATATTATCACAGACGGGAGGGGTATCAGATGCATCGCGGCGCATATATTCTGTTCGCACAAAGGTATACAGCTTCAAGTTGTTTATAAGGTCAAACATAAAACAACACCTCTTCCTTTGAAATATTATGGATTTTAACGCATTTTCTGTATAGGGGCGCTATATCTTCATAAAGTAATCGATGCTCGGGAGCGATTTTTCAAAGCCTGCCTTCTGATAAGCACGGCGAGCGGGAGCATGACCGTCATCAAGACCCGTATGCACCTTGGCGTAAAGCACGCCCTCCTCGCGCATTTTTTCAATTACGAAGTTATACATTTTGGGAGCTATCCCCATGCCGCGGCAATCCGGAGTAACCGCATTTTCGCATATCACGCCGACTTTGCCGTCCTTGATAACGCGATAGCTTATAAATCCGACAACCTTGTCATCAAGTGTTGCAACAAACCCGCGTCCGGAGGTCATTAAAAGGGTAACATCTGCTTTTTTTGCTTCCTGCCAGTTTGCAAAAAAGGCTTCAAAAAGCTCATCGCCAAGCTCACGGCGTGCAACCTCGCGTATCGGAGTCCAGGCCTTTATTGTTATATCGCAAACCTCTTCCATGTGCTGCTCCTGCGCCGGAACTATTTTCACACTTTTCTCCATAACAACAAACTCCTTATGCCATTTTTGAGAGCGATTCTCTGTTTATTTCGGTTCTCATCCCTTCACCCGCTACAAAGCGCTCGGTTTCTTCGCAGATGTGAAGAGCAATGCGCGGAAGACCGTTAGAAACCGTTCCTGCAATATGCGGAGTAAGGTTTACGTTTTCAAGGAAGCGAAGCTCGTTATCCTCTGCCGGTGGCTCTACCTCTGTGATGTCTATGCAGGCAAACATACCGTTCTTTTCTTTCAATCGCTCAATGAGGTACGGCTCGTCAAAAATAGTTCCGCGTGCGGTGTTTACGATTGTTACGTTTTCTTTGAGAAGCCCGATGTTGTCCTTGTTTATAAGATGGTGCGTTGCCGGAATGTTGGGTGCATGAATGGAAATAACGTCACATTCGGACAAAAATTCCGGAAGCTCGCATAATCTTACTCCAAGCTCCTCTGCCTGCTCGGGGGTAAGGGTGGGGTCGTAAACAAGCGTGTTCACGTGATAATTCTTAAGAAGCTTTATCATATGGCGGCCTACAAAGCCTGCGCTTATAACACCAACATTGATGTCATAAAAATCCTTTACGTGCTGCTTTTTGTGAGGGCCGCTCCACAAGCCGTCTCTTGTGTATTTTGGAAGGGTAAAGGCACCCTTGCAGGCTGAAATTGCAAAGGCAAGTGCCGACTCGGCAACACCTTCGCCTATAGCGACAGCGGCAGCCGTAAGGCGGATATCGGTGCGAGCCATAAGAGCATCCGACAAAATGGGCTTGACGGTGCCCGCCGCGTGAAATACTCCCTTGAGGTTGGGGCAGGCGGCAATGATTTCCTCATCAATCGGGGGAGTGCCCCACGATGTAATTATAATATCAGAATTTGCAAGAAAATCAAGAATATGTGCCTTGTCGTCGAAGTTCTCGCGGTCATAAACGAAAACATCGCCTGATTTGCTGAGTCTGTCGATGTATTTTTGCGGGAAAATACCCTTCACTGTGTCCGGATGAAAAAACATTGATATCTTCATTGATAATATACCCCTTTTTGTTTGATTTAGTTTTGATTTTTCTTTTTAATTTTTAATCCTTGTATGTAACCGTTGCACGGCTGCCGTAAGCCCGCTGAAACTCTCCGCCGTCAAAGGAGTCGTCCTCTGAAAGCTCAGAAACCATGACCTCGCGGCCGTTTTCAAAATCACGGCTGCGCTTTCCGCAAAGCATAAACTCCGTCACGTTCAGTATCATATCAACATCAGTTGTTGCCGCCTCGCCGGTTTTGAGATAAGAAGAGATGCGGCGAAGGAGCGCTTCGTAGATTTTTCTGTTGTTAATCTTGAAAAGGAAGGAACCCTTTGTAGTTATAATTGAAACGTTGAACGGGCGGCCGCCGCGAAGGTAGGTGCAATATGTACCGATTACGCCGTTTTCAAAGCGCACCGCAAAAACCTCGCACTCGCCGCCTGCGCGCTCTACTCTTCCAATAAAACGGCAGGAGACTGCCTTTGCACCGGCAATTTCCGAGAGAATTTCACCCGCGTGAACTGCGTAGTTGAATTCGTCCACACCGGCTTCGCAGTGTACCGTGATAACCTCGCCGCGTTCCTCAACCGGCTTTGCAAGAAATTCCTGAACCTCTTCTGCATAGCGGGCGGAGGAGGAACCGATTATTTTGGCACCCCCGGCAACAAGCTCACGGATTTTCGCAACATCCTTCACGCTTCCTACCATCGGCTTGTCGATAAAGACCGGCTTTCCGCGCTTTATAAAAGGAAGCGCCTCGGCTATGTGGTCATCCCAGTTGCAGGACTGAATAAAGCCGACGTCCGTGCTTTCCGCAAGCTCTTCAAGGCTTTGCGCGCGGTTTTGCATATTGTACTTTTCTATAAACCAATTGACCTCATCATCTCCGCGGAAGCTGTTGTTAAACAACATTGAATACTGCATCTCCATATCCGGATTAGCTTCCATCTGCTCCGCAAAGCAAAACGGATGTGAAGTATCAATGTTGACAATTCCGATTTTTTTCATCCAAAATCATACCTTTCTCAAAATATAAAATACCCCGACGGTTTGTGCGATTTATCAAGGTGTATCCATTATACATCAAGTTTTTTCTTTTGTATTTGTTTTTTTTTGTGAACTAATGTAGATTATTGTTCAAAATGCCCATAAACGGTTGCAAGTTGCGGGGTGATGTTGTAGAATGAGAACATCAAAAGTGCAAAAATTTTAAGAAAAGAGGAAAAAAGTATGAAAAGAATATTATCACTTACCATCGCACTTGCACTCGTTATGTCCCTTATACCGGCAACCTTCGCTGCGGGGACATCGCTTGCAAAAAAGACAATAACCTTTGATAAAGAAACTA
>JAFQGO010000087.1:0-10654 GCA_017398225.1 Oscillospiraceae bacterium
AAGGTTAAGCTTCGTGTACGGTTCTCTCTGGACAACTTGAAGCTGGATAATGATGTGCTTAACATCCCGCTGTTTATGGCAGATGAAGCTGATCGATTGATTGGATTGGCGTTGGAACAAATGAAACATCAGATGTAAAGGGCGAACCACAAAAACATATATTGTATAGCACCACACCGGATGGCTTTGCCATCCGGTGTTGTTGTTGTTATCACTTAAACGCCTTTCATTGTAAGGCCTATTCTCTTTTTATCTACATCAACGCTTAAGACTTTTACATTGACGATATCTCCGACGGAAAGAACCTCTGACGGATGCTTTATAAACTTGTTGCTTATCTGGGAAATATGAACAAGCCCGTCCTGATGCACGCCTATATCAACAAACGCGCCAAAATCTATAACGTTGCGTACTGTTCCGGTCAGCGTCATGCCTTCCTTTAAATCCTTGATGTCAAGAACGTCCTCACGAAGGCTTGCCTCGGGAAGCTCTCCGCGCGGGTCACGTCCCGGCTTTGCAAGCTCGCGGATGATATCGTGAAGCGTGGGAACGCCGATACCAAGCTCTTCTGCAAGAGAGGAAAGGTCTGCACCTGCCGCCGCATCGGTAAGCTTATCGCCCTGCTCAAGAATGTCTTTCTCGTCAATTCCGAAATGAACAAGAAGCGCCTTTGCCGCCTTGTATGACTCAGGGTGAACTGCCGTATTGTCAAGAACATTACTGCTTCCCGGAACTCTTAAAAATCCCGCACACTGCTCAAAAGCCTTTGCGCCGAGCTTCGGCACTTTTTTCAGCTCTGCGCGCGAGGTGAAGCTTCCGTTTTCTTCACGGTACGCAACGATATTTTTGCATACGGTTGACGTAAGACCGGAAATATGACCGAGCAGTGCCGCAGATGCAGTATTAAGGTCCGCGCCAACGCTGTTTACACAATCCTCAACAACGCCGTCAAGCGCACCCTCAAGGCGTTTCTGCGGCATATCATGCTGATACTGACCGACGCCTATCGCCTTCGGCTCAATCTTTACAAGCTCTGCCAAAGGATCCTGAAGTCTTCTTGCAATTGACACGGCAGAACGAAGCGTAAGATCAAACTCCGGCATTTCCTCTGCCGCGAGCTTTGATGCGGAATACACCGATGCACCGGCCTCCGAAACAACCATATATGAAACCTTTTCGGGGATTGATTCTAAAACCTTCGAGCAGAACATTTCCGTTTCCTTTGATGCCGTGCCGTTTCCTATCGCTACAATTTCAACTCCCCAACGGGATATTTTGTCTTTTAAAATCTCAGCCGAGCGTGCCTCCTGCCCTGCTCCATGTGTGGGATAGATAACTGCCGTGTCAAGTACCTTACCGGTCTTGTCGACAACGGCGAGCTTGCATCCTGTACGGTATCCCGGGTCAAGACCGATTGCCGTTTTCCCTTTAACCGGAGGCGCAAGGAGAAGCTGGCGCAGATTCATACCGAAAAGCTTTATCGCATCCTCTGCCGCGGCATCGGTAAGCTCTGAGCGTATTTCACGCTCAATCGACGGATATATAAGACGGGAATATGCATCCTCACAAGCATTGCGGACAACCGCAGCACACGCACTTGTTCCCTGAACATAAAGCGAGCAGATGCTATTGAGAGGTCTTAGCGGATCAGTCTCAACCGACACCTTCAAAAATCCTTCCTTTTCACCGCGGTTAAGCGCAAGAACACGGTGCCCTGCAAGCTTTTCAACCGGCTGACGGAACTCATAATACGTGGCGTATACACTGTCCTCTCCCTCTTTTGCCGCCTCTGCGATAACAATTCCGTGGAAACGGACGAGGTTTCTTACGCGTTTGCGAACTTCTGCATCATCGGACACGTTTTCCGCAATGATATCAGACGCACCTGCAAGTGCTGCATCCTCATTCTCAACGCCTTTTTCTGCATCTATATACTGCTTTGCCATCTCAAACGGGTCTGCAGATGTGGTCTGCGATGCCATAATTTCTTCTGCAAGCGGCTCCAGCCCCTTTTCACGTGCAACCGATGCGCGCGTTTTTCTTTTCGGGCGGAACGGACGGTAGATATCATCAATTTCCGAAAGAGTTTCTGCCTTATCGAGCGCGGCAGATATTTCCTCTGTGAGATTTCCCTGCGCTTCAATAAGCCCTCTCACCTCCTCACGGCGGGCATCAAGGTTTCGGAGATACTCAAGCCTGTCCACAATCTGACGTATGGTCTGGTCATCCATTGTGCCGTGCATTTCTTTTCGGTAACGTGCAATAAAGGGAATTGTATTTCCTTCATCAAGTAACGCAATAATATTTTCCACATAATCCTCGCGGACAGAAAATGCCTCCGCGATAATCTGAGCATAAGCCATTTTTATTTTCTCCTCCGTAATAAAAGAAGGGTGCCCTATCAGGCCATCAGCCCGAACAGAACAACCCTCCCTGTATTTTTTAGCCTCTGTTTCTGAATATCTTTTCTATCATCTCAAACGGATCGTCATCCTTCTCTTCGGGAAGCGCTACCTGCTCCGGCTCTGTTTCCTTTGCATCCGTATCAAACTCAGCATAAGAGCTTGTGAACTTTGAGAACAGATTTGCGCCGTCATCCACGTTTGGTGCCGGAGCTTCCTTCTTCTCTTCCTTTACCGGAAGCGGAGTGGATTTACCCTCAAAGCCGGTTGCGATAACAGTAACGCGGATTTCGTCTTCAAGAGACGGGTCAAACGCCGCACCGAAGATGATGTTTGCATCCTCGTGAGCTGCTTCTCTTACCATCTCAGCTGCAATTTCAACCTCATCAAGACCGATATCAAGAGAGCCTGTGATGTTGATGATAACACCGTGAGCACCGTTGATTGAAGTTTCAAGAAGCGGGCTCTGAATCGCGATGCGTGCAGCCTCTGCTGCTTTATCCTTACCCGATGCACGGCCGACACCCATATGAGCATAGCCTGCATCCTTCATAATCTTCTTAACGTCAGCAAAGTCAAGGTTAACAAGACCGCCGCCGGAAATAAGCTCCGAAATGCTCTGGATCGCCTGGCGAAGAACATCGTCTGCAATTTCAAATGCATTGAGGAAGGTTATCTTCTGCTCTGAAACGCACTTCAATCGCTCGTTCGGGATAACGACAAGCGAGTCAACCTTAGCGCGGAGGGTTTCAATTCCCTCTTCTGCCTGAAGCATACGGCGCTTGCCTTCAAAGCCGAACGGCTTTGTAACAACACCGATTGTGAGAATTTCCATCTCCCTTGCAATTTCCGCAACGATAGGTGCCGCACCTGTTCCGGTGCCGCCTCCCATACCTGCTGTGATAAACACCATATCGGTGCCCTCAAGCATTTTCTTTATTGCTTCGCGGCTTTCCTCTGCCGCTTTCTTTCCGACCTCGGGATCTGAGCCTGCGCCGAGCCCCTTCGTCAGCTTTTCACCAAGCTGAACTCTGTAGGTTGCGCAGGATTTCTGAAGTGCCTGGCGGTCTGTGTTCATAACAATGAACTCAACTCCGCGAACACCCGAATTGATCATCTGATTAACGGCGTTACCCCCGCCGCCGCCTGCTCCTATAACTTTAATAGGTACAATAACATCTGTGCCGGTATCCAACTCGAAAGGCATATGTAAATCCTCCTTGAGATTATCTTTTGTGATTACTATTACATATTATATATTTTATATGTTTTTTGTCAAAAGGTCAATAGTAATAATCAAATTATTATAAATTTTTTTGATTTTTTATCGTTTCAGGAATTTTTTTCTTCCGGATTCTGCGTATCCTCCTCACCTTCCGCACCTGTATCCGACGCGGAATCTGTCGTTTCCTCGGGCTGATCCGTTTCTGCGTCTGCAACCGGTTTCTCGTTAACATCTTCCGAAGCCGGTGTCTCCTGCTTCTTTTCAGAAAGGTCAATTGAAGCATTTGGACGGAAGCGCGCCTCTTTGACCGCGCTAACGTTTATCGTTCCCTTGTCAAAATCGTTAAGCTGTCCGATCACCGCCCGAAGCATCTCTATCTTCTTGGCAAGCTCGCTTGCATCGCCTAAAACAATAAGGAACCTGTCACCGTAAACAAGATTTATATCATACAGCTTATCAATTTCAACGCGAGAGATACTCTCTGTCATTCCTGTATGGCGAAGTGATGTGAGCACCTCACGCAGAACCGGAAGCTGGTCCTGATTTTTCAGGATAAGCGGCGAGCCGGCAAAAGGAGTCATAACCTCACACCCCGATATTTTCGGCACCTTCACTTCTGCATCATGTGCAATCCGCTCAAGGATGTGGGCGTTGTTGTCTATCAACCAGCGGTTGCCGTCCGAAACCACATATGCCGCCGCAACGCGCTCGGTAATTTCAAACAAGAAGGTATCGGGAAGCTTTCTGCGAATTTTTATCTGTTCAATATACGGGTATTCCGAAAGGAGCTTTTCAGCAACCTCAAACTTATTTATCATAAACATATTATCGCCCGTTTTTATCCCCGAGCTTTCAACGATATCGGCAGCCGGGTACCGCACGCTTCCGCTTACCTGCACCTCCGCGACTTTCAGGAATACCGTTACCGATGCAACAATCGCCCCTATAACAATCAAAAACGTAAGCAACGACAGCACAAAGCTACCGTTTCTCTTTTTTCTTCTGCGCCGTCTTGCCGCCATTTTTCATCCTCTTCTCTTTCGTATATTTTCTCAACTGCGTTTTATATCCGCACCAAGACACGACATACTTTCTTCTATTCTTTCATATCCGCGGTCAATGTGATGGATTTCACCGATTTCACTTCGACCTTCAGCCGCCATCGCCGCAACAACAAGTGCTGCACCGCCGCGGAGATCCGTTGCTTCAACAGAGCATCCGCAAAGCTTCGGAACACCGTACACGAGAGCGACTCTTCCCTCCGTCTTTATATCCGCACCAAGCCTGCAAAGTCCGCCTATATGCCGGTAGCGTCCGTCAAAAATGGTTTCTACAAACATACTTGTGCCCACACATTTTGTTGCAAGCGCCATAAGCGGAGGCTGGGCATCTGTCGGAAACCCCGGATACGGCATTGTTCTGATGCACCTGAAGGACGAAAGCCTTCCTGTACGGATTATATCCACAAAGTCACGTCCGACAGCAACATCGCACCCCACAGCATCAAGAACTGAAGTCACAGTAGAAATATGCTCAGGCACAATGTTTTCCACACGCACATGCCCCCCGCACAGCGCGGCGGCACACATAAACGTCGCCGCACATATTCTGTCCGGTATCACGCAGTGTGACACGCTGCCGAGCTTTTTCTTTCCGTTTATTACAATCGTTGAGCTTCCCGCGCCGGAAACCTCAGCGCCCATTTTTACAAGAAAATTCTGCAGATCTTCAATTTCAGGCTCACGCGCGGCATTGAAAATGCGGGTTCTCCCCTCGCATGCGGTGGCGGCAAGCATTGTATTTTCCGTCGCACCGACGCTCGGAAACGAAAGAACAATATCGCGTCCTCTCATCCTGCGCGCCTCACAGCTTATCGCGCCTCCGTTTTCCCGGATATGCGCACCGAGGGATTTCAGAGCAGAAATATGCAGATCAATGGGACGTGCCCCCAGCTCACACCCACCGGGAGTGAACAGCGAAACTCTTCCGAGCCGCGCAAGCATTGCTCCCATAAATATCACGGATGAACGCATTTCGCGCATAAGCTCATCCGGTATTTCGTAATTTTTTGCATCCGTTGAATCGACAATAACAGTATTTCCCTCAAACGTCACCTTACAACCGATGCATCGGAGAATTTCAATCGCCGCATCAACATCACGCAATCTCGGGCAGTTATGTATTTCATTTATACCCGAATTGAGAATCGTTGCGGCAAGAATCGGAAGAACACTGTTTTTCGAACCGTGGACGGACACTTTCCCGTCAAGCATTCTTCCTCCGTTTACAATCAATGTGCCCATAACAAGAAAGCACCCTCCCACTTGTTTTCAACGTCGGCCGAACATTGTTTTCACAGTATTCTATGCAACGTTGCACAATTGGGTTACTTTTTGTTATTTTGCTATAATACGCATCATTTCTTCATAGATGCGCTCAGTGCCGTCAAGTATGGCATTTTTCAGGAGATTTTCCGACATTCCCGATCTCTTCTCCGCATTTTCCAAAAGCTCTTTTGCCGTGTCATACAGCATCTGCGGAGTCGCATTTTTCTCTTCTATCACAACCGCACCACCCGAAGCCGCAAGCTCGGATGCATTTTTAAACTGATGATTGTCGGTCACGTTCGGTGACGGCACAATTATCGCCGGCACCCCGCGCGCACTGACCTCCGAAAGCGTTCCCGCACCGCCGCGGCACATAACAACATCTGCCGCCGCAAGCACACGAGGCATATCATCAATATACTCACGCAAAGTTATAAAGCTTTGGTTTTGCAGATCAATCCCCATTTCCCTTATTGCATCGGGCATCCACTCGTAACCAAACTTGCCTGTGGCGTGAATATGAAAAAATCCACCGGGATTTTCGCTTTCTATCTGAATTACCTGTGCAATCGCCTTATTCATTTCTCTCGCACCGAGAGAGCCCCAGAAGCTTACAAGAAGCGGCTTTGTGACACCAAGCTCGCGCCGCGCCGTTTCTCTGTCATACATAAGAATATCACCGCGGACGGGATTTCCCACTACGGCACACGAAGCTCTTTCCGGAAGTTTCTTCCGGCTTGCCTCAAAATTGAGCAGCACGCGCGTAACGCGCTTTGCAAGCTTGCGCGTTGCAAGACCGGGATATGCATTTGATTCGTGTACAACGCTCGGTATTCCAATCCGCGCAGCCGCAGAAAGCACAGGATAACACGCATATCCGCCTGTTCCCATAACTACATCCGGAGAGAACTCCTCTATGATTTTTTTCGCAGCGCGTTCTGCTGAAAAAATATGCTTTATCGCATCTATATTGGCAACAATACCGGATATTCCCTTTTTACGGGATATCGGTTTTGACTCTATCGTTTTTATATCAAACCCGGCCGCAGGCACCAGGCGTTCTTCCATACCACCGCTCACGCCTACAAAGAGAATTTCCGCACTTTTTTTCTTTTCCTTCACAAGCTTTGCAACAGCAAGCGCAGGGTTAATGTGTCCGCCCGTACCGCCGCACGCAAACATAAAGCGCATAAAGTTACCCTCCTATCCGGCTTTTTTTGCCGGAATATACCTTGAAACAGAAAGAACAATTCCCATCTCAATAAACAGCATCCAGAGTGCAGTGCCTCCGTATGAGAAGAACGGAAGTGCAGCACCGGTAACAGGAAGCACACCTGTTACAACGCCTATATTGAGAACCATCTGAAGTGCAACCATTGTTGTCACCCCTCCGGCAAGAAGCGAGCCGAACTTATCCCGCGCATGAAGCGCAATCCAGTAACCGCGGATTATGAGAAGTGCAAACAGTGTGAGAATCAGTATAGCACCTATAAAACCGAGTTCTTCACACACTATCGCAAAGATAAAGTCGTTATGCGCCTCCGGTAGATACAAATACTTCTGACGGCTGTTTCCGAAGCCGAGGCCCAGCGCACCGCCCGAACCGATTGCATACAATGACTGGATAATCTGATATCCGTCACCGCGCGGGTCGAGAAACGGATTAAGCCACGTCTCAACTCGCTTTCGCGCATAATCAAGAAAGCTTATTGCGGCGGCACCTGCAATGCCCGCCGTTCCTATCGCGCCGACAAACCATCCCCAGTGCGTACCGCCCATAAACATAAGTGCCGCACCGACACCTACAATAAGCACGGCACCTGAAAGGTGCGGCTCCAAAAACATAAGGCCTGCAAGTACCGCCAGAATCGAGACGTACGGAAGTACGCCGTGGCGGAAAGTATGCATTTTTTCCGGTTTTGCCGAAATCATCGCTGAAAACAACAGAATTACAGCCAATTTTGCAAATTCCGACGGCTGAAACTGTATAAAACCAAGATTGATCCAGCGTTTTTCACCAAAATTTCCTTTTCCTATGAAAAGAACCAGCACAAGCAACACGATTGTTCCGATCATAAAAACCGGAGACCACATACGGAAAATGCGATAATCCATAAAGCTTACAATAATCATTATTGCAATACCGGACAGCGCAAATATTCCCTGACGCGTAAAATAATATGTTGAAGGAAGCCCCTCATAATATGCCGTGGCGAAGCTCGCCGAAAACAGCATAAGAAGACCTATTCCCATAAGCACAATCACGAGAATAAGAAAAGGATAATCTATCGTTCCCCGCACAGCACGGGTTTTGCCGTTCTGCGATACGCTCGTTTTCCTTGCCATATATACCCCTCACTTTAAAACTAAAACAGCTTACCCATAATACCCGCAAATCCCGCAAGCGCACCTATCGCCGAAACAGTCATAAAAATTGCACAAATTTTCTTTTCATTCCATCCGCTCATCTCAAAATGATGATGTATCGGCGACATTTTAAACAGACGTTTTCCGTGAGTAAGCTTAAAATATGATACCTGAAGAATAACAGAAAGAGCCTCTGCGATATAAACGATTCCCATAAGGAGAAGAACAAGCGGCATATCATATGCAAAAGCCATACTGCACACCGCACCGCCGAGAAACAACGAACCGGTATCGCCCATAAACACCTTTGCGGGGTTGAAGTTGTAAATAAGAAATGCCGCAAGCGCTCCGAAAAGCGCAGATGCAAAAATACCGACTGTTGAGTATGCCATATAAGCGCCGATTATTGCAAACACCAAAGCAACCGGCATTGTAACGCTCGTAGCAAGACCGTCAACTCCGTCGGTCAGGTTAACTGCATTTACCGTTCCGACAATAGCAAGAAGCATTACTATCAGATACGGAACCCATGAGACGCTTATCGTAATATTAAAGAAAGGAATATAGAATGCCGGAGTAAGGTCACCCAGAACTCTCAGTAAAGAGAGAAATACCGCCGCAGACGTAAGCTGCAGAAGAAGCTTCTGTATCGCGGTAAGCCCCTGGTTTTTCTTCTTCATTATCTTGGCATAGTCATCAATAAAGCCGATAAAGCCGAACACCGCCGCAAACAAAAACACAATTATATGCCGCAGGTCGCCCTGTATCATATACGGCACACCGACAAGCACTGCTGCGGCACCGCTTCCGATAATGAACATTATTCCGCCCATCGTCGGGGTTCCCTGCTTTCCCATATGCCATTTCGGACCTATTTCAAGAATCTTCTGTCCGAACTTGAGCTTGCGAAGGTACGGAATCAGCACCTTTCCGAAAAGATATGTAATCACAAAGCCCAGTCCTGCCGCCGCGAGATATTCCGCAATCATTTTTCCTACTCCCTTTCACCCTGCAGATGTTCAAGCACCTGCCACATCTTCGTCCCGTAACTGCCCTTTACAAGCAGTGCATCTCCTGCCTTCAAATGTTCTGAAAGCTTAGCTGCAATACTCTTTTTATCCTCACAGATTATACATTTTTCGCCTGCACCGGCAAGGTAGCTTTCTGCATATTCTCCGGTGACAAATACCATATCGGCGCACGCAGCTGCAAACTCACCAACCTGCCGGTGAAATTCTTCCGCGTTTTCTCCAAGCTCACGCATATCGCCGAGCGCACATATTTTCTTCCCGTCTGCACTGATATCACGCAGCAGAGAAAGAGACGCCCGCATCGAATCCGGATTTGCATTATAGCAGTCCCGAATAACTGTTGCACCGTTATATTCATATATATCCTGCCGCATTCCTGTATTTTTAAAGCGTGATAAACCTTCCGAAATCGAGTCATCATCCATACCGAGCGCTCTGCCAACTGCAATTGCGCTCAAAGCATCGCGCACATTATGCTCACCGCCACAGGCGATAGTGAACTTTTCAGTGCTTCCGCGAACGGTAAACGTTGATTCATACGCGCCGTTTGACAATATTTCACCAAACACATCACTTTCCGCATTTTCAAGTCCGAACCATATAACGCGATGCGGTATTTTCCCACGCATTCCCCACAGAAGCGGGTCGTCTCCGTTAAGAACAGCAATGCCGTCTTTGGTAAGACCTTTGAAAATTTCCGTTTTTTCGCGCAATACCCCTTCTTTTGTCCCGAACGCTTCAAGATGGCTTGCACCGATAGTTGTTATCACCGCAACCTCCGGCGCGGCAATCCTTGTAAGCGGCAGAATCTCTCCGAAATGGTTCGTTCCGATTTCAAAAACTGCAGCTTCATGGCTTTTATCAAGTCCAAAAACAGTAAGCGGAAGCCCTATGTTGTTATTATAATTTCCTTGTGTCTTGTGCGTCTTAAATGACGCCGAAAGAGTTGCGGCACACATCTCCTTCGTTGTCGTTTTTCCGACGCTTCCGGTTATGCACACGCGTCGCAAAGAGAGAGTTTCAAGATATCCTTTTGCGATTTTGCCGAGCGCGGCGACGGTGTCATCAACTATAATCTGCGGAATCCGAAGTCCGTGCATCTCACGTGAAACAAGAACAGCCGATGCGCCTTTTTCCTCCGCATCGTGCGCAAAATCATGCCCGTCAAACTTTTCTCCGCAAATGGCAACAAACATTTCTTCCCCGCGTATCTCACGGTTATCGCGCACGATTCCCGTAATATAAGCGTCTCCGCCGAGAAGTCTGCCGTCGCAAAGCTTTGAAATATACACCACGCTTAAT
>JAFQGO010000088.1:0-4577 GCA_017398225.1 Oscillospiraceae bacterium
ATATTATTCCTTACCTTGAAAAGCACAACATAAAGCTTGATTATTATCTGCTTACTCATTTCCATAAAGACCACACCGGTATGAAGGAAGAAATCCTCGAGATGAACGGAATAAAAATCCCTGATCAGACAAAAGCAGATGCGCTTGTCAAAGCCGATAAGCAGGAGAGATACGATTATCTGAAAGATTTCGGATATATTGATTCCACTATGCTCTGCTACTATGACGAGCTTCACGAAATCTGGGATCTTGGCGGAGTGACGATGGATGTGCTCAACAGCCGCTTTGATGAAAACGGTGAGGCAATGGAGGTTTATAACTATCCGTTCTACCGCATCAATGAGCATAATTATGAAAACTCAACATCAGTTTCGTTTATGCTTGATTATAACGGCTTCCGTTATTACCACGGAGCGGATAACTATGCTTTCTGTCAGGAAAGATATATGTATGATATGATAAAGCAAAAGCGCACCGATGAACTTTCTTGTGATTGGTTCTTCGGAAACCATCATTTTATCTGCGATATCAGTCCTCAGTTCATCCTCACATTGAACCCTAAGGTTATGTATATACCGAATGATGCAATATATCATCGCTCTATGTACACTAAATATTATAAAAAGTATGTTCAGGACTATAATTTTTATAATAAGAGACTTGAGGAAACAATTGTTTCTGATGAAATCGGCAGCGCAAGGGTTTGCGTAAACAGTAAGGACGATTGGTATTATGAAATAATATCGGACGGGGATATGTATAACTGATAACCTCGAATGGAAAGCGGCAGATATCCTGCATACTTACCTGATGTGGCAAAGCTTGCCGAAAGGTATGATAAGGTATATCCCCGGCTCACGCTTTTTGCAGATTTGCCCGAATATACAAGTTTGCACCTTGTGAGTTGTTTTCGAAAGTGCTATAATAAACAGGGCGGGTTATCCTCGCTCTGTTTATTGCTGAAAGTGAGGGAAATATTTATGGATAAAGACATTGTTTTAAACGGTGTTCATATAGGGGAGCACGGTTTTGACCCGGAAAAGGTTATTGATGAGATTTACGAGCGTTGCGTAAAGCCGGGGCTTAATTTCGTAACGATCCGCCCTGGGTATATGGGACGCCGCATACCTATTCCGCAGCATTATTTTGTTGAGTGGGCAAGGTATATGGCGGAGAACAAGATATATTTCATTTTCCTGTATACCATCCAGCACGCGCCGGACGGCAGGGAAAGCCATTTTGATAAGGAAACCGTGGATGAGATGAAGAAAGTCGCCGGCGAGTATTACATCGGTGATATGATAGGCGAGACGGGAAGCTCCTTTGCGTGCAAGTTCGCCGGGTATTTCAACCGCGGCGAGGGTGCCGGAAAGGATACCACTGAGGTAAAAACAGATTATCCGGATATGAAGGCAGCTCATGAAGGTTATGTTGCGGATGTCTCGAAATACATAGAGATAGACAGAAAGCTCGGTGTTCCTGCAATAGTTTCCGTAGAGGCCACGGGGCTTAATAAATACAACGCCGAAGCGGGCGTTACGATTCCGATGCTTGAGCTTATGTGCGGAAGCCCGGATGTTCTTGTGTCATCGCTTCGCGGCGTTGCGCGCGCTTACGATTCCAAAATGTGGGGAACTTATGTTGCTCACGAATGGTACGGCGGTATGCGCCACGATGACGTTCTCAAAAGGAAAAGGCTTGAGCTTGCATATAAATATGCGTACCTTGCAGGAACAAACGCACTTTGCCTTGAAAGCGGAGATGAGCTTATTTCAGCTTATGGGTATAACTGTGCCGCAGGCTCGGTTCTCTGTGCCGAATATCGAAAAGTCCTTAAAGATATGATGGATTATATAAAAAGGGATGCACGCCCGTCAGGCGGCCCTAAGGTCAAGCTTGCGTTCGTGTCCGGACGTCACGATGCTTACGGCGGCTGGGGCGGAAGCTCCGTGTGGAACCAGTTTAACCGTAAAGAATGGGGACACGGCGATGCGGAGCACTCGTGGCGCCTGCTCGACGAAATCGGCACAAGGCGGACGTGGAATGATATAGCAAACTTCGGAGAGCAGGACTTTTCTGCTGCTCCTGCATATGGGATGTATGACATCGTCCCGATAGAAGCGGATGCAGAGCACCTTTCGCGGTATGATTATCTTATCTTCCTCGGCTGGAACAGCATGACGGAAGAGGATATGGCAAAGCTTTATGAATATGTAAACCGTGGCGGGCATCTTCTTATGAGTGCGGCGCATCTTAATGCATCCGTTGTTCGCGGCGGGGAATTTACACCCGTTTCGGAAGAAAAAATCAAAAAGCTTTTCGGCTGTAGCTTCACGGGGAAGATTATATCCTCGAATGCCGGTATCAAATTCCGCTACAGCTCGCTTGATGAAAATGCAGTATACCCCGGAAGCCGCGATTTGTTCTGCGATCCGATATATTCTGCCGGTTATGCAGACTGGGCAGAGTTTGAGCTTTGCGGTGGAGTTGAAACAGCTTTGCTTACCGATGCATTTATGGCGGACCCGTCCATCCTCCCCGCTGTGATTGAAAATAAAGTCGGAAAAGGCGTTGCAACGCTTGTGACGGCTGTTGATTATCCGGGACAGCCCGCGGTGTCACCGCTTTACCGTACGCTCGTGCGTGAGATGATAACGGCAAGCGCACGAAAAGCTGACATACAGGTTCTCGGCAGCGACAGACTCCGCTGGTCGGTGTATGAAGGGGATAAAGTGTATTTGCTCAATACCGATTATGATATGACGATAAAGGTTAAGACGATAAAAAACGGCAAAGAAAAAACGGTGATACTCAAGCCTCTTGAAATGAAAACGGTGAAGCTCTGAGGGAAGGTGAAAATATGCAAAACCATATAAAGACATTTGAAGATATATTTAACAGCGAATACTTTACGGAGCATACGCTGAATATATATCGCCTTGAGCGAAAACAGACGTTTCCGGCATACAAGGCTGCGGCGGAATATACATACAATCTGCTCCGGAAGGAAGGCTTTGATGCGGAATACATAGAATTTCCGGCAGACGGCAAAACGTGCTATCAGGACAAATGTATGCCGATAGGCTGGGATGTCGACAAAATGAGCCTTGAGATAACGACGAAAATCCCGGGGCTTCAAAATCCGGTAATTGCCGATTATGAGCGTGAGCCGCTTCACGCGGTTAAGCATTCGGTATCAACCCCGCCCGAGGGGCTTGATGTAAAGATTATCACCGAATCACAGATGAAGATGGGTGCGGATGTAACCGGTGCGCTTGTGCTTCTCGACCACAGGACGATGCCGCGCTGTGAAGCAGTAAGAATGCTTCTTGACCTTGGTGCAATCGGCTGGGTGTCGGACTATTCCGAGAACCCGAACGCAAACCCCGACGGCATTTACTGGGCAAACTCCGCAACGGAATACGGAGTTTGGCATATAACCGCGAATGAGCGGGAGTTTATCTCGTTTCAGATATCGGAGAGAAACGGAACACTGCTCCGTAAGGCGTGCAGCACCGGAACGGTAAAAGCGCATATCTTCTCCGATGCAAGAAGATATGAAACGGTATACCCCGCAGTAAGCGCCCTGCTTCCCGGAGAGGACAAGCGCGAGGTGTGGGTTGTTGCACATACCTGCGAACCGCTTGTTGACGATGATGCAAACGGAGTTGTTGCATCAATACAGATTCTCAAAGCTCTGCGAGAGCTTGCGGATTCCGGAAAGATAAAGCTTCGTTACAGCGTGCGCGTTGTGTTTGCATCTGAGCTTTACGGAATGAGCGCACTGTGCGAGCATTACGGCGGAGATTTGTCCGGCAGAACAATCGGCGCGATAAACATGGACGGCTTTACTTCGTCAACGGATAAGTCCGTACACAATGAACTGAAATCACGCGAGGGCTCGGATTTACCCGGCTTTGCGGGAAATATTATCCTTGACAGAGTAGATGCAAGCTTTAAAGAAAACCATCCTGAATATACGGTGACAAAACAAGATCACGGAATGGGTGATGACACCTTCTTTAACGACAGCACAATCGGTATGCCGACGGTGTGGATTCTTCACAATCCGTATGGCTATCATCACAATTCTGCGCAGGATGAAAGCATAATGGATGCAGATGCCGCGAGGATAAACTTTGCATACGCCGCAGAGTGGGTGCGCGCAATGGCAGCACTTACGGAAGGCGAGGTTTTGGAGATTCTTCCCGATGCAGCTGCAAAGGCAAATGAAATTCTTGCGGCGGAAGCGGAAAAAAGCGTGCGCCCGGGAACGGATGCAAGGGCGCGTATGCAATATCTGCTTCATAGGGAAAAGAGCAAAATAGAGAATCTCGCGCTTTGGGGCAATGTTGATGAGATAAAGCCTTTTGCAGAAAAGGTAAGGGTGCCGAAAAATATTCCGGACGCACCTGAAAAGACGGAGAAAACACCGTGGTTTGACTATTGCGAAAGCTTTGTTTTCTCCCGTGCAATGCGCGGATTTCCGCACGATATGCTTTGCATACCTCATGAGAAAAGAACAATGGGCTTTGGCGGTATGCTATATAACAAGTTTGCCGAAGTGTTCTCAAAAA
>JAFQGO010000089.1:0-4663 GCA_017398225.1 Oscillospiraceae bacterium
CTATCTTTCCATAGCGGTTGCCCACAATTATCATATCTACCATATTATAGACAACCTGCAGCATATTGGAAAGAAACAGCGGCCAGGAGAACACAAGCAGCTGTCTCATAATATTGCCGTGAGTAAAATCACGGATTTCAGTTTTTTGCATCTCAGTTCAACCCTTTTCAACTCTAAAAGAGCCGCGGCATTTGCCGCAGCTCTTCACTCTTTTTATGCTCTTATTCAGCCGGAACCGCTGTTCCCACTTCAATGCCGCCTTCGGAAGAAGCGTTTTCTCCCTCTGCCGGAGCATCAACTTCACCCTCGGCTTCCTCGCCGTGGTTGTGGCCGTCATCCGCGGAGTGTTCTTCAACATCACCGGAAGCTGCGCCGTTGGTCTTTTCTACGCCGAGAATCTTGTGAATATCAAGCTCTTCATAAGCCTTTGTGTATTCAATCTCAACGTTCTCCATAAACTTTGTAAGCTCTTCTGCGAAAGAGTTCATACCTGCGTTATCGGAATATTCAGCGAGATTTTCCTTGATGAAATCTGCACCGAACGGATATCTCTTGATGATATGGAAGCCGTAATCAGACGGAACAAGCTCCGAAACTGCGTTCTCTGCAAGAGCGTGGGATGCGGTTGTGAACTCTGTTACCATCTGGCTGCCCTCCGGGGTGTAGCCGTTCGCATCAATTACATACCCGTTGGGATAAGAGCTCATGCCCGGGTCACCGTCGCCTGTTTCTGCAAGCTCTTTGATAAGTGCATCAAAATCCTCGCCTGCCTTTGCGCGGGCAAGGAACTTTTCAGCAGTTGCCTTCTTCTCGGCGAAATCTGCATCGCCTTCCTTGGTCTGGATGAGAAGATGCTTTACTCGAGCATAACCTTCAAGAGATTTAACAACCTCGTCTGCAGAAGGAGCGAACTCACCCTCGCCGGTAAAGAGCTCTGTGTAAAGCTTGGAGTAAATCTGCTGACGCTCCATAATGTAATCGAAGAAAGCTTCGTTCATGCCTGTCTCTGCCATACTGTCAAGGAAAGCCTTTCTGCCGCCGGCAGACTCGACCTGAGCATCCTTCGCTTCTTTTATCTGTGCTTTTTCCTCTTTTGTAAGCTCAATGCCCTTATCCTTTGCATAAAGAACAACGGACTCAAACTCCTTTACAAGACCGTCTGCCTGTTCTTTAAGCATATCGGCACCTGTTGTTCCTTCGGAAAGCTCATTGTCAAGCGCATCCTTCATTGAGAAGCCATAGCTCTGCTGGAAGAAATTGTCGGCATACGAAAGAGCAGCGCTGTAAATCTCCTCAGAAATTGCATTACCGCCGATTTTCATAACGGTTTTACCGCCCATGCATCCGGAGAGAAGCGCACAAAGCATTGCCGCTGCAAGGATAAGTGATAAAATTCTTGTCTTTTTCATTTCGTTATCTCCTCTTTTTCCTATGTTGTTAATAATAACATTTAATTCATTATAACAAATATATTATCAAATTGCAAACAAAACATTGTAAATATTTTATGGACAAACAAATTTACAGCAGCGCGAACATAAACGGAATCGTAACAATACCGAGACTCGCCGCCATAAAGCAGACCTTGGCTCCGGATTCGGCATCACCGCCATACGCTTCCGGAAAAACAACGCTGTTTACACCGAGCGGCATTGCAAGAATTGCAAAGCAAGGCAAGACCCATGTTTCCGGCACCTTAAGCAGGCGCATAACAAACAGCGCAATAACCGGAATTATAACCAGGCGAATCGCCGATGCGGCATATGACCGCCAATCAGTGAACACGCTTTTCATATTTATACGGGCAAAAACCGTTCCCGTAAGAATCATTGCACACGGAGAAACACAGGCGTTTGCAGCATCGAGAATACCGGTCACCGCCGCCGGAAGCTTTATATCACACAGACCCAAAAATGCGCCGACTAATATCGCGACAATAGACGGATTTTTAAGCAAACCCAATACAGAAGCATTTTTTTGCGATGTGAGAAGCTTGATTCCGATTGTGTAAATGAAAATGTTGTACGGCAGGCAATACACCATTGTGTCAAGAAGCGCAGCTTCTCCGAAAATTGCCTGAACAAGCGGATATCCCATATACCCGAGATTCGGAATAGCAAAGCTGTATATGTATATTCCCTGAGTTGCCTTGTCTTTCGAAAACATCTTTGCAAGAAAAACTGCAAGAACCGACGTAATTATAAGCACTGCAGTGCTGAACAGTATCAGCATCAGCTTATCACTTATTACATCAAGCTTGAAGTTGCTTGAGAACGAGCGGATAACCATAGCCGGCAGAAAAACGTTTACCAGCAAGCGCGAAACCGTTCCTCCCGCGTAAATATCGAGTATGTTCTTTTTCCTGAACACATAGCCTATCGCCATAAAGAAAAACATATTCGCAAGCTGGGTAAGAGTTATGCTCACTATCTGCATATTTTTCATCCTTCCGTTTTTTGCATCTTTACCATTATATACTGAAATCCGCTTAGTGTCAACAAAAAAAGCATCTTTATACCTCAATGTTGACAAACTGCCAAGAAACCACAAGGTCTCTCGGCAGTGTTTTGTTCTATTCACTTTATCCCAAACATTCTTTTAAGTATTCCGGCAATGGATTTCGGCGCCTTCACAACAACTATCTTCACAAATCTGCACCTCCGTCATAACAGCATAATCACGCCTATTGCAATAAGCAACACGCACAGCACAAACACAAGAAAGCCCGAAGGAAACACCACCCCCGCGAGAATACCCATCGCAAGCGCTATTGCACATATCACGCAAACACTCCCGCTTCTCCGGCACATCGCAACACACCGCCTTTCCCATGTCTTTTACTACATATTACGCAAAAGGCGTTTTGTCGGTGAGATATCTATTTGTCCAAAAGCAAAGAAAGCTCATTCACAGCTGTGCGAAGCTCTTCAATTACGCTCTTTGCCGGCGCGCTTGAAGTAAGGTCAACACCGGCTTTTCTGAGAAGCTCCAGCGGATAACCGGAGTTTCCGCCATGAAGAAATTCAATATATTTCTCTGCTGCTCCGGCATCCTTTATAACAAGCTCCTTTATCCTTGATGCGGCGGCAAAGCCCGTAGCATACTGATACACATAAAAGCTTGTGTAAAAATGCGGAATCCGCGCCCATTCATACGCGATGTTCTCATCGCATACCGCGACGCTTCCGTAATACTTTTTGTTAATTTCACCATATGCCTTGCACAAGGCTTCTGCAGTAAGCGCCGCGCCGTCGGCATACATTCCGTGCGCCTTTTTCTCAAACTCAGCAAACATCGTCTGACGGTAAAACGTGGTGCGGATTGCTTCCGCCTTTCTTGTCAGCAGATATGCGCGGCGCTGCCCTTCCGCATCACGAAGAAGATACTCAAGCAGGAGGTTTTCGTTTACGGTGCTTGCAACCTCGGCAACAAATATTTTATAATCCCGATAAATTGAAGGCTGAGTTTTGTTCGTATAATACGAATGCATTGCGTGTCCCATTTCATGCGCAAGTGTGAAAACATCCTCAAGGCTTCCCTGATAATTAAGAAGTACATACGGATGGTGGGTATTATCGCCCCACGAATATGCACCCGGAGTTTTTCCACGGTTTTCATACACATCTATCCATCGCTCGGAAAAAGCCCGGCGCATATCGGCTGCATACTGCTTGCCAAGCGGTTTTACTGCTTCGAGAACCATTTCACACGCTTTCGCAAACGGGATATCAGACTTATCCTCCGGCACAATGGGAGTGTACAGATCATACATACAAAGCTCATCAAGCCCCAAAGCTTTCTTTCTCAATGCAAGGTAATCCTCCAGCACCGGAAGCCCGGCGTTTACGTCATCAATAAGCCTTGTGTACACCTCTTCGGGAATCGCGCTGTCGGAAAGACGCATCTGAAGCGATGAGCCATAGCCGCGCGTGCGCGCATAAAAGAGGTCTCCCTTCACATTTCCGGCATACATCGCGGCAAAAGCATTTTCAAAGCTCTTGTACTGCTTATACATTGACTCGTATGCATCACGGCGCACACGACGGTTTCCGCTCTCCATAAAAATCGAATAACGTCCGTGTGTAAGCTCACACAGTTTTCCGTCCTCGTCCTCGATTTCACCGAATTTTATATCGGCATTGTTCATTGCTGAAAATATGTCATGTGCGGCTTCTCCCATAGGAGAGCTCATGGCGATAATTTTCTCACTTTTGCCGTCGAGAATATGCTCAGCTTCACGGAAGAGGTTATCAAAAAAGTGACGATAAACCGAAAGCTCCGGCTTATCTTTCATAAATTCCGCAATTTTCTTCTGCCCCGCCGCAACAAGCTCAGGCTCGACAAACGAGAGCTGGCTTGCCACCTTGCTCTCTATATCTCCGCAACGGTCTGCCATTGCACGATACTTTGAAACTCCGTTATCCTCATCGCGGCGCATACACGCGTATGCAACAACTGAGAGAAGGCTCTCACCTATCTCATCAAGAGCTGACAACACCGAGAATAGGTTTTCTGCGCTGTCTGCCACCTTTCCGGTCATTTTCGAAAGGCTTTCTGCCTGTCGGACAACTTCTCCGACAGCCTTTTCCCATTCATTCTCCGAAGAAAAAATATCCTCAAGACACCATTTGTATTTCTCTTCAATCTCATTTCTGTTCTTAAC
>JAFQGO010000090.1:0-5191 GCA_017398225.1 Oscillospiraceae bacterium
AATGTATAAGCATGTCCGTTCATATCCTGTGGGTTTTGAAGAA
This sequence comes from Oscillospiraceae bacterium, assembly GCA_017398225.1. GTDB lineage: Bacteria > Bacillota > Clostridia > Oscillospirales > JAAYXM01 > SIG480. The sequence goes on from JAFQGO010000090.1 coordinate 44, forward strand.
GTATATCAGATGTTTCCGATGGATTTTGAGGAATATCTGATAGCAAACGGGGTGCAACCAACAACAATCAACGAGCTCAAAAAATGTTATGATGAAGAAAAGCCTGTTCCGGAGATTGTTCATCAGACCATTACAAAGCTCTTTCAGACGTATGTTGTTGTGGGTGGTATGCCGCAGGTTGTTCAGGTATATGTGGATACTCACGACATAGGTCGTGTTATTGAAACTCAGAACAGTATATTGTCTCAATACAGGCTCGATATATCGCAGTATGCAAGGAGCAGCGAAAAAGTAAAAATCAAATCCATATTTGACAGCATTCCAGCACAGCTCAATGATAAAAAAAGGAGGTTCATCTTATCACAGCTTGATGAAAAAGGACGGATGAACAGATACGGCGACAGCTTTATGTGGCTGTCCGATGCAGGCGTTGCGCTTCCGTGTTACAACACTACGGCTCCCGAGCCACCACTACAGCTAAATGAAAAAAGAAATTTGTTCAAGCTGTTTATGGGAGATATAGGGCTTCTCTGCGCTGCGTGTATGGAAAATATCCAGTTTGGAATTTTAAACGGAGACCTGTCTGTCAATATGGGAAGCATTCTTGAGAATGCTATTGCTATGCAGCTTAAGAGCAATGGATATTCCTTGTATTATTTTGACACCAAAAAATACGGAGAGCTTGATTTTGTGATACAGAACGGTATGCACGTTGAGCTGGTCGAGGTGAAATCCGGCAATGACTACAAGAAACACAACGCACTTGATAATGTCCGTAATGTACCGGAGTGGAATATTGAAAAAAGCTATGTATTCTGCAGGGATAACCTTTGCGTAGAAAACGGCATTAAATATCTTCCGTGGTATATGGTTATGTTTCTGAAACGGGAAAAAATTGAAACCGGCACAATATTTGAAGTAGACATTTCAAATCTGTAAAAACGGCTGCGGTCAACTAAGATCGCAACCGTTTTTTAAATAAACACATCACTCGTCCTTCTCTGTCATTATGCTGTTAAGCTCGGCACCGAGAATAAGAATCATTCCGGCAAAGTACATCCAGAGCATAAGAAGCATTACGGCACCGACAGAGCCGTAGAAAAGGGAAGAAGATACAATATGGTTTACATAGAACGAGAACCCGCCGGTAAGAATGAGAAATCCGACAAGGGAAAACAGCGTTCCGGGGATTGTTTCTGAAAACTTAATCTTCTTTGAAGGGATTATTTTGTAAATAACAGACATCGTGAAAAAAAGAATGACCGCCGTTGTTATCCAGCGCCATACAGAAAACAAATCAACAAAGGCAAAAGCAAGGGTGAGACTTGCGATAAGCTTTGACACAAAGTCGTTTCCAAAGGCTACGAGAACAACGCAGGCAAGGAAGATAAGCGCAAATAAAAGAATGAAAATCATTGAGAAAAGAACCTGAGCGAAGAAGCCGCGTGTCTGCTCTGTATGGTATGCACGGTTAAAGGCGCTGTTGAGTGACCTTACGGACTTTGATGCGGAAAAAAGTGCAAGAAAAATACCAAACGAGAGAAGGCTTACGCCGCTCTGCGCATTGATATATTCCAGATACTGAGCGATAAACGACACAATCTGCTCAGGAAAGAGTGGCTCCAAAAACGAAATTGCGGCGTTTCCGGGGATATCAAAGGATGCGATAAGCGCATTTACGAATATAAGAAACGGGAATACGGACAGAATGAAAAAGTATGCAATCTGACCTGCGGTATAGCTTATGTTGTGTCTGCGAAAACGCGAATAGAGCTCGCGCACGATTTTCCGGGAGTGTGAAAAACATCTTTTCGGTTTGCTTAGCATATACGCTTCACCTCGCTCTTATTATACACCATATGCTTCGGCTTGAAAAGTATATAATATGTGTTAATTGTAAAATGTTTTTGTATGCAAATACTTTATATTGTATTTTACGATTAATTTTGTTATAATATATAACATAAATAATAAAGGAAAAAGTGATATGAAAAATACCAAATGGATAACGGGAAAATATGACGAAGCCACGGTTGCTCTTCTCGAAGAACGTCTCGGCGTTTCGTCGCTTACGGCAAAGCTTCTTTCCGTGAGGGGAGTAACTACACCTGATGAGGCGGTTGCTTTCACCAAAAAGGATATTGAGGAATTATACGACCCCTTTCTTATGTGCGATATGAAAAAGGCGGTTGACAGGATAGGCTCGGCGATTGCCGGCAATGAAAAAATCGCCGTTTACGGTGATTATGACGCGGACGGCGTTACGTCTACATACATACTTGTACATTTTCTTCGCTCTCTCGGTGCGGATGTGACCTACCACATTCCGGACAGGTTTGAGGAGGGCTACGGCGTATCGCGCGGCGCGCTTGAAATGCTTGCGGAGAAGGGAGTCACTCTCGTTATAACGGTTGACACGGGGATAACCGCGATTGAAGAGTCTGCGTATGCAGCAGAGCTTGGTCTTGACCTTGTTATAACGGACCATCACAAGTGCGCGGAAGAACTGCCGAAGGCGTGTGCAATTGTAAACCCCAACCGTGAGGACTGCACATATCCGTTCAAAACTCTTGCCGGAGTGGGCGTTGCGTTCAAGCTTATTTCGGCGATGAGCGGCGGGGTGCGGGAAATTATCGAAAAATATCTTCCGTATGTATGTATAGGTACGGTTGCGGATGTTATGCCGATTATAGATGAAAACAGAATCATTGTTTCAACCGGGCTTAAGCTCATTGATGAGCGGCGCGAAGCAGGAATTTCTGCGCTTTTAGAGGAGGCGGGCACGAAGAAAAACGAGCCGCTTACAGCCGGCGCAATAGGCTTTCTTGTCGGACCGCGGATGAATGCTGCCGGACGCATGGGCAGTGCAGAGCTTGCGCTTGAATTATTGTTTGCCGAAGGTGAAAAAGCCGTGGCTTTGGCAGCACAGCTTGGTGAAAAAAACCGTGAAAGGCAAAAATGCGAAAGCGATATCGTAAAAGAAGCGCTTGCTGTAATGGAAAAGAATCCGGAGTATAACAGCGGAAGCGCCATTGTCATCTCAGGCGAGGGGTGGCATCATGGCGTGTTAGGTATTGTCGCTTCAAGAATCTGCAATATGTTCGGAAAGCCGACAATTCTGATTTCCGAAGAGGACGGAGAATGCCGCGGCTCGGGGCGCAGTGTAGAGGGAGTAAGCCTTCATTCCGCTCTCGGAAGATGCTCGCATCTTCTTGAAAAGTTCGGCGGGCATGACCTTGCCGCAGGAGTGGTGGTAAGGCGCGAGAATATAGAAGAATTCCGTCGTCTTTTAAATGAAGAGCTGTATGAAGAAATGCGCGAGTATGTTCCGGTGCTCAATATTGATTTTGAAGCAAAAGCTAAGGAGCTTACTCTTTCCCAGCTTCACGGGCTTCGCGTTATGGAGCCGTACGGGAAGGATAATGAAGCGCCGAAGCTTCGTTTGAATAAATGCAGAATAACCCGTATTGTGCCGATCGGGAATAACCGCCACACAAAGCTTACGGTTGAGTGTGCGGGAAAGTTCCAGTGCGTGTTTTTCGGACGCTGTGCAGAGGAGCTTCCGGTTTCTGAGGGCGATATGGCAGATATCGTGTTCACGCCGGAGATAAACAATTTTCTCGGTGAAAGTGTTCAGCTTCACGTAAAGGATTTAAGACCTGTCGAGTCGGATATTTCAGAGTTTGAGCTTGCGTTTGATTGCTTGAAAGAAGCAGAAGAAGGAAGGCGGAAAGCTGAGGGCGAGGTAAGCTATGAGGAGCTTGGCAAAATATGGAGAATGATAACCCGCGCAGACTTTGTTACCGATGCGCCTTTGCTTGCGATAAAGCGCCACGCTTTTGCCGTAACGCGAACCATAACACTTCCGAAGCTGCTTATTGCGATGAAGATATTCTCCGAGGTTGACCTCATGAGCTATGAAATCAGCAATTACAGGGTACGTATAAAAATAGCAGAGCATAATAATAAAGTAGACCTTAATGATTCAAAGACTTATAAACTATTTAAAAGTTGTGGGAGTAGATGATATCTTATGATGCCCGAAGGAAAATATCATGAACTGATAAGTAAAATAAAGGGATATATGCCCCATGCGGATGAGCAGAGGATTCACGATGCATACGACCTTGCCACTGCGGCACACGAGGGGCAGAAAAGACGCGACGGCAGTGATTATGTGACTCATCCGATTGCCGTGGCGGAAATCGTTGCGGATATGGAGCTTGACACCGATTCCGTTGTATCTGCGCTTCTCCATGACTGCATTGAGGATACAGACTTCGGATATGACAAAATCAAATCGAAATTCGGCAAAGAGGTTGCGGATATCGTGGAGGGTGTCTCAAAGCTTACCCGTATGCCATATACCAGTAAGGAGGAAGCCCAGATAGAGAACCTTCGCAAGATGTTTCTTTATATGGGAAAGGATATCCGCGTTATCCTTATAAAAATTGCAGACCGACTTCACAATATGCGAACCATTGAGTTTCATAAGCCGGATAAACAGCGCGAAAAGGCATTGGAAACGATGGAGGTATACGCTCCTCTTGCTCATCGCCTCGGTATGCAGAAGGTGAAGTGGGAGCTTGAAGACCGCTCTCTGCGCTGTCTTGACCCTGTGGGATACAGCGAGATTACGGAAGAGCTTGAGAAGCGAAGCGAGGAGCGCGACGAGTTTTTAAGCCACATAAAGGAGAGCCTTGTATCAAGGCTTGATGAGGCAGGAATATCTGCGACTCTGCAGAGCAGAGTTAAGCATATTTACAGCATTTACAGAAAAATGTACACCCAGCACAAAACGATTGATGAGGTTTACGATCTTTATGCGATGCGCGTAATCGTAGAGACTGTTGCTGACTGTTACAACGTGCTCGGATTCATTCACGATATGTACCACCCCGTGCCGGGACGCTTCAAGGATTATATAAGCACGCCGAAACCGAATATGTATCAGTCGCTCCATACCACGGTTATCGGGCGCGAGGGTATTCCGTTTGAGGTGCAGATTCGCACGCGCGATATGCACCAGACGGCGGAGTACGGTATCGCCGCGCACTGGAAATACAAATCCGGTGTCAGCAAGACGAATCTTGAGGAAAAGCTCGCATGGGTGCGCCAGCTTCTTGAGAATCAGGAGGTTGAGGATGA
>JAFQGO010000091.1:0-4605 GCA_017398225.1 Oscillospiraceae bacterium
GAGTGTGAACATGTTTTATACCGCGAACTTTCCGAAACTGAGAAAAAGCAAACGGAGAAAATACGAAAAACAGTTTGTGAGTCTGTTCGCAATTATGAGAGTGAGGAGCGTACCGCTCCGTTCGAGTTCTTTAATAAGAAGTATGAATCTATAATAACTCCGAAGATAAAAGAGGTAAACGTCACATCCGACTGGGCAATAAAATGCCGCCCATCCTGCAAAGGTTGCGAAGCGTTTGTTGAGGATTTTTTGCGTTTTGCAAAGAGCTTTGGTGTCTCGTTTTCCGAAGTCGGCGAAAAATACATAGAGCTTGACATATGCATCGTATCAGGGGATGAGGAATATCACGAGATAGATATATCGGAAGAAAAAATATCAATCCGTGCAGCTGCCCCGGCGGGAATATTGCGTGCGCTTATGTTTCTCGAAAATCTCGCGGAGAGTGCAGGAACGATTTCGTTTGACATAAAGAGCTATAAGAGGAAGGCAAAGATAAAATCGAGAATCATATATTCTTTTTGTGGCCTCTATGGCGATGTTCTTGATAAAGACACGGAAATATCGTTCCCCGATAAGCTTCTTCAAAGCTACGCACGATGCGGAATAAACGGCGTGTGGATTCAGGGTGTGTTATACAGAATAGCACCATACCCATTTGATGCCGTGCTATGTAAAGGCTGGGAAAAGCGAATCGACGCACTTCGCAAGCTTACCGAGCGTGCTGCGCGCTTCGGGATAAAGGTGTATATGTATATAAACGAGCCGAGAGGGCTTCCCGAAAGTTTTTTTGAAAAAAGACCTGAGCTTCGCGGTTCGGAGCTCGTAGGCGGATATCCGTGCCTTTGCTCATCTCATTCCGAGGTGCATAAATATCTTCGCGAGGCACTTTCTTCAGTATGCGAAAATGTACCGTTGCTTGGAGGCTTTATAGCTATAACACAGACGGAAAACAGGACGCTTTGTTATTCGGACGGAACGGATGTAAGCGGCGATGTAATGTGCCCTGTGTGCGGAAAAAGACAGCCGTCGGAGGTCATAGGTGACATACTAAAAACGATGGCAGATGCAGTTTATAAAGCAAATCCGGATATCAGCTTTTTCTATTATTCGTGGTCGCTGGAAAATACAATCGGAAAAGAGCAAGCGGAGAAAACGATTGCACATCTTCCCGGAAACGTTAAGGTGCTTGAGGTGAGCGAAACAGGAATTCCGTTCGAGATTGGCGGCGTGAAAGATGAAATAATTGACTATTCATTGTCAATTATAGGTCCGGGAGAAGGCGCAAAAAGGATATGGAAATACGCAAAGAATAACGGGCTTGAAACGGCGGCTAAAGTTCAGATAAATAATTCGTGGGAGGCATCAACCGCCCCGTTTATTCCTGTTTATGAGAATATTGTAAACCATATGGAAAGGCTCATAGATGAAGGCGTGGAGCACCTTATGCTTTCATGGACGCTTGGAGGATATGTTTCCGATAATATAAAGATTGCTGCAGCATATTTTTTTGAGGATGAGGAAAACGATGCAGATGCATATTCGGAAGTTCTGAAAGAAAACTATGGTAAATATGCAGATAAGGTGAAATCTGCAGTAGGATATTTCTGTCGTGCTTTTTCGAACTATCCGTTTAATTGGAAGCATATCTATATGGGGCCGGCGAATGCGGGTGCCGCAAATTTGCTTTATCCCGAGCCGTCGGGAATGCGCGCAACAATGACGGGTTTTCCGTTCGATGATGTTGCATCATGGTGCGGTTCTCCTGCAAGCACGATTGCGTGTGGCGGAAAAGGGGTGTTGTATACTGTTGATGTTTTGCAAAAGCAGTATGAAAAGCTTGTCGCCGAATGGGAATATGGACTTTCGGTGATAGAAGATGTTCCCGAATGTGAGTTTTCAGATATGGCGAAGTATTGCTATACACTTTTTAAAGCATCGTATAATCAGATAAGCTTTTATATCGAACGCGACGGAAAGTGTGATAAAAACAGAATGCGAGAGCTCGTAAAAAGCGAGCGTGTGCTTGCTGAAACTGCATACAGGATTATGCTTAGAAACAGCTCTGTCGGTTATGAAGCGGCAAACCATTATTATGTCACGAGAAGCATGCTCATGGAAAAAATCGTGCAGTGCGATTATTTGCTGGATGAAATATTGTTAAAATAAAAAGTAGAAATCAGCTCAGTCAGAGCTTTGTAAAAACAAGGAGGAAATTAAAAATGTCAAGAATTTGTATCCCTGATTATGAATATCAGGAAAGAATCAAGCGTGCCGCAAAAATGGTTGCAGATCGCGGACTTGATGTAATGGTTGTTTCGAGTACCGAATCCGACTATGCCAACGCACGTTATTTCAGCGGCTTCTGGCCGCTCTTCGAGCGCGCAGGTGTCGCAATTGCCGCAAACGGAGATGCTGCGCTTCTCGTAGGACCGGAGTGCATTATCTTTGCTCAGGACGTTGCAAAGATGGACAAGATTTTCTGTCTTAAGGAGTTCCGCGAGTCTGCAGATCCGTCTTATCCGGAGCTTACGCCGAGCACATTCCGCGATGTTTTCAAGGCAATCGGCGTTACGGGCGAGAACATAAAGATTGGTCTCGGAAGCTACATAGAATGCACTCTTCCGATTTTCGAAGGTCTTCGTGAAAGCTTCCCGAAGGCTGAAATAGTAAAGTGCAATGACATCATGGTTGATCTCCGCAAGATAAAGAGCGAGAACGAGCTTGCCTGCATCAAGGAAGGCTTCCGCATTATCGAGCTTGCAACCGACGAGGTTATCCGCGCGCTCAAGCCCGGTGTTACAGAGCTTGAAATGGTTGGCGTTGCACAGCGCGTTATCTACGAAAACGGAGCAGAATACGAGGGACTTCCGATGTACGTTTTCAGCGAGTCATCCACCCGCCACGCAATCAGCCGTTCAAGCTACAAAAAAATCGGTAAGGGCGACATCGTTCAGCTCAACCTCTCGGCTAAGATTGACGGATATTCTCCTGCAATAGGTCTTCCGGTAATTATGGGTAAGCTTAGCGAGGATCGCCGCGCATATATCGACTTCTGCTTAAAGGCACACGACTGGACCTGCGAAAGAATAAAGGCGGGCGTTATGGCAAGCAACATTGCAAAGGATTTCTACAAGCTTTATGAAGAAAACGGATATAAGGACAGCTTCGTTTACGGTCCCTGCCACGGAACGGGTATGATCGAGGTTGAGCCGCCATGGATGGAAACAATCAGCGATTATCTGCTTGAAGTGAATATGACCTTCCAGGTTGATACATTTATCTCCGGCCCGACCTTCGGAACACGCTGGGAAAAGGGTATTGTCGTAACAAAGGACGGCTACCGTTCAATGACAGATTATCTCAAGAAAGGAATCATTGAGCTTGATGTGTAATTCTGTAGGTAAAAAGATATGGATAATTCCCGACTGCGAACTTCCGAAACCCGGTGAAGGCGTTGCAAAGGGGCATGAATCCGTAATAATAGTAAACGACAGCGACATTGATGCAGAAATAAATGTAAAGCTTTTCTTTGTGGACAAGGATGCATATGAGGATATCAAGTGGACGGTAAAGGCAGGCCGGGTACGTTGCTTCCGCACAAACAACATTGAAGATATGTGTGGTTTTGAAGTGCCGTTTGAGACACAGTATGCAATGAAGCTTGCATCAAACACAAACATCGTTGTACAGTACGGAAGGCTTGATAATACACAGGCAAATCTCGCATTTTATACAACACTTGCATACACAGAATGAGGTGTAACAACTATGGAATACAATATGATTTTCCCGCGTGAGCTTGATGCTGTGAAAGAGAACAGAATCCCCACAGTTATCTGTGGGGGAACTGTCGAATACCATGGTCCACACTGCTCATACGGCTGTGACACACTTATTGCAGAAGGCCTTATAAAGAAGCTGGCGGAGAAAAAGGAGATAATGATGGCTCCAAGCATCTATTATAGCCCGTCAAGCTATGCCGTTGCTGATGAAACAAGCGGAACTGTGCATATCGAAGAGGATGTGTTTGAGGCGTATCTTTTCGGTATCTTTATGAATATGCTCGATGCGGGGCTTCGCAATATCTATGTGGTTATTCACCATCAGTTTGAGCAGGAAAGCTTAATGCCCATGACGCTCTCTTATATGAAGGCGGCAAAGCGAGCCACAATGCGTTACCTTGAAAAAACACAAGGGCGCGGCTGGTGGGGCAGCGAATCGTATGCCGATTACTATGCAAACCTCGGCGGCGGGGATGATCCGTTCTCGTGGATTAAGGTTATCCCGACAATGAGCACAGATGTACAGAACGCAACGGGATATGACCATGCAGGAAAGTATGAATGCTCTATCCTTATGGCACTGTATCCCGAAGCGGTTGATCTGGACCGTTTGGGAGAGCGCGAACATTGGTTTACAAAAAGCGCTGCTGAAGCAAATATGAAGCTCGGCAACGAGATGGTAGAAAAATCACTTGAATATCTTAAAAACAGGATAGTATAGCAAAGAAAACTGAGTAGTGGAAGCATTACCAATAAAAGCGGGTTTTGGGGCTAAAGCCTCTTTAAAATCCTACAGCGTAGGATATTAAAGAGGCTTACAGTA
>JAFQGO010000092.1:0-6054 GCA_017398225.1 Oscillospiraceae bacterium
AGTTTCAACAGTCTTGAATGTTGCTGTTACGGTAACAGCCTTTGCGGGCATTGTGAATTTGTTGTCGGTAACTGTAACATCATTATCATCCGCATCTTTGACCGTAAGGGTGTCAAGCTCATAGCCGCTTGTCGGGGTGACGGTAAGTGTCACGGTGTCGCCCTCTGCAGCTTTGGTCTTATCGGCGGAAACGCTGCCGTTGGTGGTATCGGCGATGTTTACGGTGTAGGCGGGGATCACACTATAGCTTGCTGTTTCTCCGGCGTAAGTCCATTTTTCGCTTGCAGTATCATATTTTAAGGAAAAGATCTTGCTTTCGGGAAGTGTGACAGAAGGAGTGTGTGCTCCGAAGCTGTTTGCAAAATCAGTTCCGTAGCTGCCTTCCCACGCAGCCTTTACATTCCACGTAAGGTCGCAGGTATATTCACCGTCTGCATTTTCGGTCACTTCACCGGCAACTGCATAAGCAGAATCAATGTTTACAACCTTAACATGCGACTCATCCTCTGCACACGAAAACTGCAGCAATACGGCGCTGATATCGTTGTTTTCGGTGGGTGCCGCAGGTTTGTTGTCGGTACCGCAGGTCACTTCGTATATGACCGTATCGCCTTCATATTCCCACTTTTCAGTATCGCTGTTCCAGATTGCAGTGAAAACCTTGCTTTCAGGAAGCTCGCTCACAGCACTGTGACCTGAGAAACTCGCACCCTTGAGTATATTTTCTTCAAAACAAGCTTTGACTCTTACGGTGATGTCACATGTCCATCTGCCTTCATCATCCTTGACAACCTCTCCGTTCGTCGCAAAGCCCGAAGGATAAATATTGTACTCGTTACTTACTGCGTGACTGTCATTTGTGCATGAAACGGCAAACATAAAATCAGATATGTTATTCAGTTCATAGGTGTAGCTCGGTGCCGCAGGTGCAGTTTCAACAGTCTTGAATGTTGCTGTTACGGTAACAGCCTTTGCGGGCATTGTGAATTTGTTGTCGGTAACTGTAACAACATTATTATCCGCATCTTTAACCGTAAGGATGTCAAGCTCATAGCCCTCTGTAGGTGTTACGGTAAGAGTAATTTCGTCTCCCTCTGCCGCAGTTGTTTTGTCGGCAGTAACCGTACCGTTAGAGGTTTCGGCAACAGTCACGGTGTAGGTGATGGGCACTGCCAGCTGCAGCTCGCCATTATCTGTCTTCACAGCAACATAGTCGGAAGGAGAATAGGAGGTCGCAGCAAAGTAATCGGCAGGATTCGCTGTCGACATCTTGTCATCCCAGCCGTCAGTAAATGCCTCGCTCGAATCCATAGGATAAATCGTATACGGTTTGGAGGGTTTATCCAGCGCGCCGGCAATCGTAATCGGATTACTTACCTGAATACCAACGGGTGCGCTGATCTCAACATCGCCCGACATGGTTAGCTGAGTATTTCCGTCCAATACACAAACTGCCGTTGCGCTGGCAGATTCACTGGTATTAGCAACACTGCCGCCGTACAGATTGTATTTTCCGGAGCCATATCGGATGAAAACGGTATGCGAACCGCTGGAGGTGATAGAACCGCCGTACTGGTTAAACGTTCCGTTATCGTTTTCGTCATAGTAAACGTATCCGTTGCTTTCAATCGAGCCATTATAAAGAGTAAACACGAATCCGGTGGAAGTTCCAGCAGCTGAAACAGCTTTACACCCAGCGTAGTTGCTGTGGCTCAACTTGCCTGTATCTTTACAGTCGGTGATGGTAAAATCAACGTCACTGTTAAGCTGGATCATATACGAAGCGGTGCCGCTGATCGTCTTTCCGCACAGATCAAGGACAACACCGTCAACAGGTTCCCACAGACTGGATCCGAGGTCGATGGACTCAGTCAGATAGTAGTAGCCTGCCTCGTTGATGCCAAGAAGTTCATCCTTTGTGCCGATGGGCTTCCAGACAACGTCGCTGCCGTGGCTTGCGCACTCAGCATCACCGCAGATGGGGTGGCTGTGGGCATCCTCTGCCAGTGCCGTAATTGTAAAGCTTGGCAGCATTGTAAAAAGCATAGCAAGCGTCAATACCCACGCAGTTAATTTGTGAAATCGTGTTTGTGTCATATGAAAACCTCCTGCTTCATTTGGGACGTATTTATGTTGGATGCAATCCAACATAAAGGGATATCCCTTTATGATTTTTATTAAAAAAATTATACTACATTTTTTCTTTGTATTCAAGCGTTTTTTGCGGTTTTTTATCGGCGGTTTTGAAAACCGCCGATAAACTCAAACGATTAAACATTCAGTCCTAAAGGCTTTCCCTCAAAGGCATCGGCAACTTGTGCAAAATTTGCATAAGTTGATTTTTCGTCCATTTCACCATCTTTAAAAATATTTTTTCTGTTCAAGAAAAAGCAAAGAAGCGTAGCCTTGACAGGCAAACGGGGAGCGCAATGCGCTCCCCGTCCGTAATAAACAACTATTAATATACGCCCTCTGCGAGCATTGCTTCTGCGACCTTCTTAAAGCCGGCGATGTTTGCGCCTGCGATAAGGTCATAGCCGAGGCCGACTTCCTCTGCAGCCTTTGCGGAGTTGTCGTGAATGTTCTTCATGATGAGGTGAAGCTTTGCATCAACCTCTTCCGGCTCCCAGTTGTAACGCATAGAGTTCTGAGCCATTTCAAGAGCGGAGGTTGCAACGCCGCCTGCGTTAACAGCCTTGGACGGAGCAACAATCTTAACGTTCTTCTTAAGATACTCAACAGCTTCGTTGGTTGTCGGCATATTTGCAACCTCGATGTAGTACTCTACACCGTTAGCTGCAATCTGCTCTGCTTCCTTCATACCGATTTCGTTCTGGTATGCACACGGCATGCAGATGTCAACCTTTTCGCCCCATACCTTTTCGCCCGGAACAAACTTGCAGCCGAACTTATCTGCATAATCCTGAGCGCGGTCACGGCCGGAGGCGCGCATCTCAAGGAGGAAGTTGATCTTCTCTTCCGTTACAATACCGTCCGGGTCATAGCAGTAGCCGTCAGGACCGGAGATTGTAACAACCTTACCGCCGAGCTGTGCGACCTTCTCGCAAACGCCCCATGCAACGTTACCGAAGCCGGAAACTGCGACAGTCTTGCCCTTTATTGTATCACCAAAGTGCTTAAGAACTTCTTCAAGGTAGTAAACAGCGCCGTAGCCTGTTGCTTCCGGACGGAAGTAGGAACCGCCGTATGTAAGACCCTTACCTGTGAGAACGCCGTTCTCCCAGCAAGCCTTGATTCTCTTGTACTGACCGAAGAGGTAACCGACCTCACGTGCACCGACGCCGATGTCACCTGCCGGAACGTCAACGTCCGGGCCGATGTGACGGTAAAGCTCTGTCATAAATGCCTGACAGAAGCGAAGGATTTCGGAATCAGACTTACCGCGCGGGTCAAAGTCCGAGCCGCCCTTACCGCCGCCGATCGGAAGACCGGTAAGGCTGTTCTTGAAGGTCTGCTCAAAAGCGAGGAACTTCATAGTGTCGATGGTTACCGACGGGTGGAAGCGAAGTCCTCCCTTGTACGGGCCGATTGCGCCGTTGAACTGAACGCGGTAGCCACGGTTTGTGTGATAATTGCCGTTGTCATCTTCCCATGTAACACGGAAAGAAATCTGACGGTCCGGCTCGCAAAGTCTTTCAAGAAGACCTGCCTTTTCATATTCCGGATGCTGTGCAACGATAGGCTCGATGCTTGCAAAAACCTCTTCTACCGTCTGGATAAAGAGAGTTTCGCCCTTGTTGCGTGCCTTGACCTCGTCAAGGACTCTTTGCATATAAGGTGTCATACTTTTTTCCTCCATTTTCTGTTGATTTTTTCTACTGTTTAATTATACCAATTTGAGCGATAATGTCAAGTAAATTCGGCAAAAAAAGCAAAAAAATGCACAAGCCACGCAACAAAGTGCATTTCCAAATTTTTAACAAGCAATATCGTAAAAATCCCGCGCAATTTTGTGCTTTTCTGTGTTTATTCCGTAACAAAGCGGCATTTTTCGATTTATATAAAGCCTTCAATAATATGTCTTGCAAATATTACCTGTTTTATGGTATACTAAGATGTATAATAACTGAAAAGAGGCTGAAGGCTATGGATAAGACAAAATTTTATATCACCACTGCCATTGCTTACACGTCGCGCAAGCCGCATATCGGAAACACATACGAGGTTGTTCTCACCGACGCCATCGCGCGCTTCAAGCGCCGCATGGGCTATGATGTGTTTTTCCTTACCGGCACCGACGAGCACGGGCAGAAGATTGAGGATATCGCAAAGGAAACCGGCGTAACACCAAAGGAATATGTTGACGGTGTTGCCGGTGAAATCAGAAACATCTGGGATATGATGAACTCAAGCTATGACAAGTTCATCCGCACAACGGATAAAGAGCACGTTGAAACAGTCCAGAAGATTTTCAAAAAGCTCTATGATCAGGGCGATATATATAAGGGTGAATACGAGGGCTGGTACTGTGTACCGTGTGAGTCCTTCTTCACCGACACGCAGGTTGAAGGCGGCGTTTGCCCCGACTGCGGAAGACCGGTCAAAAAAACCAACGAGGAAGCATACTTTTTCAGAATGAGCAAATATCAGGACGCTCTGATGAAGCATATCGAGAAAAATCCGGACTTCATCCAGCCGGAGAGCCGCAAAAAAGAAATGGTGAACAACTTCTTAAAGCCGGGACTTCAGGATCTCTGTGTCTCCCGCTCATCATTTAAGTGGGGCGTTCCGGTAACATTTGACGACAAGCACGTTATCTACGTCTGGATTGATGCTCTTTCAAACTACATCACCGCGCTCGGATATTCTCCGGACGGCTCGGGTGAGCTTTACAACAAGTACTGGCCGGCAGATGTCCACATCATCGGAAAGGACATCCTCCGCTTCCACACAATCTACTGGCCGATTATGCTTATGGCACTCGGCGAGCCGCTTCCGAAGAAGGTTTTCGGTCATCCGTGGCTTCTTTTCGGAACAGACAAGATGAGCAAATCACGCGGTAATGTTATCTATGCAGACGACCTTGTTCGCCACTTCGGCGTTGACGCGGTGCGTTATTACGTTCTCCGCGAAATGCCCTTTGCTCAGGACGGAACAATCACTTACGAAACAATCATCGCACGCTTTAACGCAGACCTTGCAAACACGCTCGGAAACCTCGTCAACCGCACGGTTGCGATGGCAAACAAATATTTCGGCGGCACAGTCTCTCATACCGGTGTCACAGATACGATGGATGCAGACCTTATCGACTGTGCAATAAAATGCCGCGATGCGGTTGCGGAAAAGATGGAGGAATACCGCGTTGCAGATGCGCTTGAAGAAATCATTTCCCTCGCGCGCCGCAGCAACAAATACATTGACGAGACAGCACCGTGGGCGCTTGCAAAGGATGAAGAGAAGAAAGAAAGACTTTCAACTGTTCTCTTCAATCTCTTAGAGTCTATCCGCTTTATCGGAACACTCATTTATCCGTTTATGCCGGACACCGCAGAAAAAATCATCGCTCAGTGCGGCGCTTCTGCATCCGATGTTGCATCGCTTTCCGAGTTTGCCGTGAGCGGCAGCATAACCGTCGGTGAATCCGAGGTTCTCTTTGCAAGAATTGACGAAAAGAAAAAGCTTGAAGAACTCAACGCCGAGATGGAAGCTGCAATGGCAGCAGCTGCAGCGGCAAATGAACCGGAAGAGGAAAAGATGCCGGAAATCACAATTGACGATTTTGACAAGGTTGAGCTTCGCGTTGTGAAAATCCTTGAATGTGAGCCGGTAAAGAAATCCGACAAGCTCCTGCGCATCATCGTTGATGACGGTGAGGGTCAGCGCCAGATTGTCTCGGGTATCGCACAGCAGTACACTCCCGATGAGCTTATCGGCAAAAAGGTAATCCTTGTTGCAAACTTAAAGCCTGCAAAGCTCCGCGGCGTTGAAAGCCATGGTATGCTCCTTGCGGCAGATCTTCCTGATGACGGTTGCAAGGTCATCTTAGCAGATGATGCAATCCCCGCAGGCGCACAGATACATTAAATAATG
>JAFQGO010000093.1:0-8881 GCA_017398225.1 Oscillospiraceae bacterium
AAAATCCGCAGAAATGCGGATTTTTAGCTGTAAAATAAATAATTGATTATAAATCTTTATTATTGCGGCTATGCCTTTCTTCCTACGCAAGAACCGAAAGCTTACTCAAATCAACCTTACATTTCATAGGTTCACCCTTTATAAGCCTTTCCGTTTCTTCGCAAACGTGCTTGCCGATAAACTTAACTCCGTTGTTGGTCGTTCCTGCGATATGCGGAAGAAGAACGACGTTACGAAGTGTTCTGAGCGGACTGTCCGCCTCTACGGGCTCCACATTTGTAACATCCAGAATGGCCGTAAATCTTCCCTTTTTACATTCTTCTATAAGCGCTGCCTCATCAACAAGCCATGCTCGGGCAGTATTTATAAACACCGCTCCGTCCTTAATAAGGGTGAGATTATCCTTATTTATCATTTCTTTGGTTGAAGGAAGCGTTGGTGCGTGAAGACTTATGACATCGCTTGCAGACATAAGCTCCGTAAGCTCACACTTTCTGGCATTAAACTGCTCCTTGATTTCTTCCACACTCAACGTTGGATCGTATACCAGAATTTCAACATCAAAGTTTTGGAGAAGTCTTATAAACTCCCGTCCTGCAACTCCTGCACCTACAATACCGATTTTCAATCCGCAAAAATCGACCACTTTATGATAATTTTCTCTCCAGAGGCCGTTTCTCAACTCATCCGGCAGAAAAAACGCGCCTTTGCACGCAGCTATTGCAAGCCCGAGCGTTGTCACTCCCACAGCCTTACTGTCCACGCATTTCGAATCAGATATCGGAATGCCACTGTCAATAAACTCCTGCGTGATACGCTTTTTTATCGTACCGCCTGCATACACTACCCCCTTCAAAGAAGGACAGCGTACAAGCATTTCGGCGTCAATCTTCGGTGTGCCCCATCCGCTGATGAGGATGTCGGTTCCTTCAACAAAATCATACACATATTCCATATCCGAAAAATCACTGCGATCGTATATATGTAAATTACCAAGTGTGCGAAGGAATTCGTAATGTTCATCAAGAAAAACACGTTCACGAGTTCGCTCACTCATCAAAACTGTTATTTTCTGCATATTCAAAACTCCGTTTCTTATCGGGTTATCCGTAATACTTTTCTTTTGCTTCTTTAAATGTTTTGAAGGTTTCATCAAAATACTCTTTGCTTTCAGGAAGAGTATTATACCACGGTGTCGTCATATACCCCAAGACATTGTCATCAGATGCATTTTTCTTGAAGAATTCCAGTAAATCCAAAGCATTGTTCTTGCATCTGTTGAACACGGATGCGCAAGGAATATACTTAAAATCACTTTTTACAATTTTCTCCATTCCTTTTCTCACATCGGCAAATATCGGATCTTCTTCAACGTATTTGAGATTCATTTTGACAAACTGTTCCTGCTTATAATAAGGGTAGTAATATTCCGGCCACACCTCAGGCGAAGTATAATTTTCCTCGCGTATTCCAAGATAATACCACGGTGAAATAATCGCCTCGTCGGCATCAATATGCTTTTCATATTCATCGCCGTAATCAAACAACGGGCAATGCCACATCCATGGCTTTGCACCGGTTTCCCGGACACAGTCGATAAAGAAGCGGATGTCATGCCAGTATAATTCCTTTTGCCTGTAAACAACAAGCTGCCTTCCTCTGCAGCATTTCGCATTTTCCTCATCCATCCCTATATGTATATATTGTGGATGATCAAAAAGCTCATATACCTCTTTTATCAGATTGCTGCACAGCTTGTAATATACACTTGTCGATACCATTCTTGCGTATTCCCCAAGCCATATATGGTGAGCGGTGGAAAAATTAAGCTTAGGAATCAAGGTTATTCCTTTTTTCTTGCACAATTTCATTTCATCGCGCAGCTTTTTTTTGCTCCACGCACCCTTAACCGCAATTTCCGGACAGCATGCAAATTCCACACCGTCACCAGTGTCAAGGACAATTGTATTTATTCCTGCTTTCTCAGACTCGTCTACAACATAATGCCAAAAATCCTCATCAAATTTAAGTTCGGGTTCTTTTACGCCCCCTATATTTACAGAGAGCCGCACCATCAGCGCCCACATCTTATTATCCATCATATATTCCTCTTTCAACTTAGTGTCTTTTTGAATCTGCTTGCGGAATTATATCCGCAAGCAGATTCCGTCTCTGAACTATTTTGCCGTATATTCAAGAATTCGCTTAAGAAACACTGCAACTTCCGCACGGGTAGTGTAGTCAGCCGGCGCGATAAGTCCGTTCTTGCCGTTAACAAGCTCTGCAGAGATGAGAGATGCAGCGGCATCGCGAGCGTAAGGCGCGACAGCGCCAAAATCCTCATTTTGCGGTTCATCATAAACGCTGAACTCTACATTGAGTTTCTGCATTGCTCTATACACAATCACCATCATATCCTGACGGGTAATGGGATTGCGCGGAGCATACTTATTATTTCCGATGCCGCTGACAATTCCCGTATTACGTGCTATTGCAAGCTCGGATGCGTAATAATCATTCACCATAACATCCGCAAAGTTTTCCGTATCATCCGAGCTTAGTTCAAAGGCACGAACAAGCAATAACGCAAAGTCTGCACGCGTGATGTTTGCTGCCGGCGAGAATGTTGTTTCTGATGTACCACGTATTAGTCCGTCTGCTGCCAGTACATTGATGGCATCAGCTGCCCACGAGTGCTGTGTAAGATCTTTGAAGCGGATATTATCCGCTTCACCCGAGACCTCGGGTGCGTTTCCGGCATTGTCTTGTGGGACGGAGTTTTCATTTTTCACATCAGTGTCGATATCAGATTGTGTGTTATCCGATGTGGCCCCGCCACCGCCTCCTCCACCACCGCCGGAGGCTCCTGCGTTATCCGACGGCGTTTCGACTGTCTCGTTTTTATTGGGTGTAGTCGAGCCGTAAACCGTTACCGTAAAGTGAATGGTTGACTCTCTTCCGTACTCATCAACAGCAGTTAACGAAACATGATTTTCTCCCACCTGAGAGCCGTCAGGTTTCCACGAGAAGGTATTGGCAGCGCTGTCAAAGCTTGCTCCGCGCGGAAGGTCTCTGCCGACAATTGTTACTCTTGCACCCTCATAGCCCTCGGCGGACACGTTTATGGTACATCTGCTGTTTGCCGATGTGGTACAATCCTCAATTGTATCGAATGTCGGGGCGTTCCTGTCACCGTATGACAAAGGAATTACCACATCATTTCTTTTGGCAACATTATAAATATACCCTTGCTCCGGCTCCATAAAGCTGACGAGCTGCCTTACCAACGTCGGAGAACCAAGATCCAATACGACTTCACCGTCTTCTTCTACCCTGTTGCGTATATAGAGCTCAATCTCGTCGCCCACGCGTTTTGCTCCTGCTATCAGATATGCGGCATTGCGAAGCCCGTCGTTTTCGACAAATATGTGTCTGCCGACAATCTCTTCAAGGTTCTTGTCACTTATTGGTTCTGACGGCTTTATGGTTATATAGTTTTCTGTCGGCAACGGTTCATTAGGCACAGCTTCGGTAAAGCTTGATATGCGACCTGTAATCGCCTTTTCCACCGGTGTCTGTCCGTCATCCTCATAGAGCTGTTCTCCTATAATGTCACCGTCACAGACATATTTATATACGTTCACTCCGTTATTTACGGAATACACACCGAAAGCTCCGCGGAACTCAATAACTTCGTCGCCATCGGTAAGCGTATATATAATGTTGTTATTGGTGGCATAGAACACATAATCCACTCGTCCGTTTCTGAGCGTGACGCGCACAGCACGCGCAACATCGTCACTCTCTTCAATTCCCGACTTGATTTTCAGCGGCATTTCTTCTATATCCGAGATGGTTCTGTTATTCTTATACGGCTCATAAACCGTTGTGAACATTGAATCGAGACCTTTTCCGTCGCGCTTTACAAGCAAATACTTAAGGCACGGTATATTCTTGTTATCAGCGACCTGAGTAGGATATCCGTTAGCGATAGTAACCTTCGTATTTGAGGTATCAACCCCCAGCATTGTTGCTCTCATGTGAATTCCGTCACTGGCTAAAGCAGATTTGTTGAAGTCGTCAATTTCAAAATCAACCTCTATCTTTTCCTCCACTTTATTGTAACGGTCAATATGGTCAAGCCACGTATATCCTCTGCGATACTTTGTGATATAAACCAGATCGGTTGTGGCATATGGGTCTGCACCCTTCGGCCAGTAGCCCTTCATATCCGCTTTATCCGGGTTTGAATCATAGTATGAATCACCCATTATTTCCGGGTTGTTTTTTGATTTATCATAATACTCATCATATCCGGCATAGGTACCTATATACTCCCCGTTTTCATCAAGCTGAGACTCCTTTTCTCCCAATCCCACGGTTTCACAAATGTTATCCGACTGCGTGTGCAGACTGAATTCATGGCTGTCACCGCCTCTGACACGGAAGAAATCAACGCTGTAGAAATGGTCATCATCTATATCAACCATAACAATTGAACGTCGGTAGATATCGGTAGCATCATAGACCGATGCCGCATCAACATCCATTATCTTAACCTGTCCCGCATCATCAAAATGTCTTGTATCTCCGCGCACTGTTGACGTTTTCTGAGTTGTTTCGGAGTCGTCAGATTCCTTGCCGGTATCGGTATATACCGTTACGGTATTGTGAGAAAGCGTGTGGTTATTCCATTCCGGTCTGTCAGGAGAACCGGCACGTATTCCGTAACCAAGGTCAGGCATAAGCTCATGCCCGAATATATCCATACCTATGTTCAAAGAATCGCCGTGTCCGTGACCGCCGTTATAACCAAAATACATCCAGATTCCCTGTCTGTTGTCGTTCTTCGGTTTACCGTTTTCATATCCTCCGTTAATTGCCCCCTTGCGGAGTGCCGCAAAGCCAAAGCCGGACATCATATAAGACGGAAGCTTGAAATCACCGTTTTTCTCAACCTCGTCAAGTATTTCCTTCTGAATAGCTTCAGGATCCTTTGCAAAAATACCGCCGTTATATGAGCTTACATCTCCTTTTGCAACATTGTAGGCATATCTGAGCAGAATAGGATTTTTTGTGTAGTTGTACGCATCTATAATCGTTGAGCCTTTGTGCCAGATTTCCTTACTTACGGCTCCTTTGTTGGAGTCGCCGATGTTGGGAGTATACTGAGACATCGTAAACGGGAAGAACGATTGCAGGAAATTCATAAACTTCGGATTTTCTTTAAGGTCTGCGCTTGTGCTTCCCTTACCGTGCTTTTCCACATAGCTGTCTATATACCGTTGCATCGGTAATATGTAATTGAGCCAGAACACATTATACCGCGACGATTCGTTAGGCGCGCCGTCATGGTCAATTCTGTCAATAAAGGTATCTACTATACCTCCGCCTGTAGGAGGTCTGTAGCTGAATCCGGGCTTCATAAGCCATTCAAGCCATTCCTCGGTATCAGGACTTGTGTCAAGAGCCACTGCAACAGATGCGATAGCGGAATGATGGAATCCGAAATTGCCGTTCACCTTATCGTTGCGTGCACCCTCTAAAAGCCCGCGAAGCAGTCCATCCTCGACATTTGTGCGTACCTGCGAGGGCGTTTCCTTTGCATGGCGCATCTTATACTTATCGTTCATTTTTCCGATAAAGTCCATAACAAATGCATCGTCGTACAGCTCATACACTGCATCGTATGCTTCGCCCCAGGTGTATCCCTTCTCCGCTTCATGAATATTTCCCCAGATTTTCCCGTTACCGTCACCGCCGGTGTCCAGAAATTCCATATACGGTACAAGGTCATAATCCGGATAGAAGTCTGCGAGCCTATCGATAAGGATTGCGGCTACATATCCGTATTTTCTTTCTCCAGTGTAGAGATACGCCTGATACGACCTTTGCGTAGCATTATAAATATTGTTGAAGAAGTGTTCAAGATAGAAGCAGATATATCCGTGAACTTCATCATACTGCCACGCACCGGCATGTGAATAATGAGAAACACCCGTTCTGTATCCCAGACCGTCATCAACACCCCATCGTCCGGGCGTCTCGGTAGCCGCAAGCTCAACCGGACAATCCTTTGTTCCTATCTCCGAATACAAATCATTGTAGAGGTATCCTCCTTCAACACCGTATCCGTAATATTTATACCAGTTTTCGGGATTTTTCGACGCACCTTCACGAAGAGCAACATCCATTCCCGGCTCAAACGGAGGAAGCGACGGATCTATTAGTCCCTTTTCAATCAGCATCGCGCGATGATTTTCAAGTGCCGTAAGTCTGTTGAACTCTCCGTACTCATTAAGCCCGAGCTTGAAAAACTCCTCAAATTCGTTTGACGGGAACAGGCGTTTACATTCCGTACATTGCACCTTCCATGGGCGATTGTACGGGTCTACATTCATAAGCTTGACAACACCGTTTAATGTTGCAAGATCTGCACCGCAGTATCTGCAGAAGTATCTTTCGGGATCGTTGATGCCGCCCACAGAAATAGACGTAGGAAGCCCCGCCGAGGGAATGGATAAATAAATTTGCTCAAGATACTGAATATTCTTTTCGGTTATAGCCTTTGCAGACTCTCTCTGTGACTTTGCCCAGCTGTATTTTCCGGCATTTTCAACAGCAGCATCGCGCATACTCTGCGAATAAATTGTATATCCCGTTTTCCCTTTTACAACCGTAAGCTCTACCTTAAACTTTTTCTCCTCATTGTCTCTTTCATCGATGATATAGAAGGATGCCTTCCCCTCTTTTTTCGGGAAAATGGTTCCATTCTCATCAATTTCCGCAAGCTCGGGAGTAATCGCTTCATACTTAAACTCAGCACCCGTCATATCGTGCACGCTGCCGTCAGCCATTGTAGCTTTGATGTACATAGGAACCGTATCATCCGGAATTTCGGTGAGCCTTATGTATTTACTGCCACCTGCAGTTCCTTCAATTTTTTTGATGCTTCCCGAATATACCGTCAAGGAGATTTTTTCATCAAGCGTAACCGAGCCGAAGGTTGTCTGAACCGTTATTTCAGTCTCCCCTGCTTTTTTTGCCGTGATAACGCCGTCCTGAGAAATTTCCGCAATCGCCGTATCACTCGATGTGTAAACGGTAGTTCCGGAGGTTTTATCAAGCTCACGCCCGCTGGATAAAACATTTTTAATTGATATATTTGCAGTTTCACCCTCAAATACAATATCCTTATCTACGGAGACCTCAATGCTGTCAAGCACCTCATCCGTTATTTGGACCTCTATCGGGAACGAGAAATCCTGTCCGCCAATCTTTCCCGAAACGGTGAGAGATGCAGTTCCAGGTGTCTTTCCTCTTATGAAGAACTCAAAGGCATCTCTGTTTCCCGGCTTATATACTGTTATATCCTCATCTCTGACCTCAGAGAGATCATCATTTGCCGTAACCGTGAAGAAATTATCGGGGTCTGCCTTTTTTCCATCGCCGTAAAGCCCGAAATAACGATACGAGCCATCACTCATTTTAATGCGTGCGGTAGCACAGGCTCTTTCACCGACAGCAATTTCCGGAATGTCCGTTTTAATTTCAACTGCCTGCGGATATTCGTCCGTATCAACGGGAATAAAATGAAGCTTTGCAGGCGCAATGTATGCAGATGTACCGCGAGGTGCCGGCGTTGTCATACGAAAGCTGAATTCGTGTGCACCCTCTGTGAGCCAGATTGTGTTAAGGCGCTCACGCGAGCCTTCCGTATGTCCCATAGGGCCTTTAAGTCCCAGGCTGTCATACTCGCCGAGATATGTCTTATTGTCGCAATAAATTGCATATACCGGACCATAGGTGCTGTCAGCACCTGTATAGAACACCTCATAGTAACCGTCTTCGGGGATATCAATCTCGACAGTAACCATAATGTGGCGTTCTTTATAAACAGGCCATACGCCCTCGGTGTTATGGTTTGACATACTTATAAACGGACGCATAACACCATCCGAGCCGGTAAGAAGCTGAACGCTTGTTACGCTTCTCGCTTCAACAACTCTGTAGCCGGGTGTTTTCAGCGTTGACCAGCGCTGCGAAACATGCTCGGGGCCGTCGGTCTTCGTGAAATCAATAAGCAGTCCTTCATTCGGGTCCTCAACCTCCGTACCTTCGGAGCTTCCCTCTTCTCCGATTGTCAGCACAAACGGCTTGCTTGTAATCTTTTTACCGTTTTCATTAAGCGTTGAAACCCAGATTCCGACTTCACCCATTTGGATAGCCCTGACAATCTGATTTACCTCGTCAAGCTCTATAAGCTCAGGCTTGTCAATCTCCCAGGACAGCTGATATCTGTCTCTGTAAAGCTCGGGGAGATTATCACTCAAAAGCATATTAACCTTCAGTTTCTGGGTGTCACCGACTTCCATTGCGGACATTTCGGGCAAAATTGAAAGATAAGTGAGAAGCGGCTCCTTATCTATTTTTATTTCTGTCTCTGCGAATTTCGCTTCCTCATACTCATCAACAGGTACCGTCGGAGTTATAACAGCCCGAAGCGTGACCTTCCCTTCTGAAATTCCTGTTATTTTGCATGAGTTCTCATCAATTTTTTCTATGCTTATTCTTGATTGCTCTTCAGGATTTTCTACGACAAATTCGGTAGTGTATGCTCTCCCATACTCTCTGCCGTACAAATCAGCAAGTGTTATTGACACAACAGTATCGCGTCCTGCGCAAAACGAGAGCTTTTCTGCCGCAATATCGACCTTTTCAAGCCTTGCCGCATCCTGAATGGTTATGGGCAGCGTTTTTTCAAACTCCTCACCGTAGACCTTGCCCGAAACCTTAACATATGTAACGCCGGGAGTTTTTGCATCAAGCATAAACCCGACCGCACCGTTACTGTTTGAAACGTATTGTGATATATCACCCT
>JAFQGO010000094.1:0-4008 GCA_017398225.1 Oscillospiraceae bacterium
TACGGTGCTGACGGGACGGATATAACCGCGAGTCTTGAAGCAGTTGATATTAAAAATGCAGGTGAGTACTTTCTTGTTCTCATACCGTCGGGAAAGAACGAGAGCGCGGTATCAGCCGATGATATATGGAAAGCAGAGCTTTTAAGCTTTTCGCTGAATGAAGTACCGGAAAACACGGCGCAAGAAAAGGAGTTCGATCCGGCGGCTGCATATAGGTTTAAAAACCCGAATGATACGATTAGTCCGCTCGCTGCAAACGGTGTTTTTACCGCAGACAATATTCAGGTGAGATTTTATGGATATGTTGTACCGAACGCCCCTTTGGCGGTATTCGGTGTTCAGGTTGACGCATCCGGTACATACAATATTAATTTTAAAACAGATGAGGATGCAGCGGAAAACTCGGCGGCTCCGGCTATATACGTCATAGAGGATGATGGTACATATACAGGGAACACCGCGGCAAGTGCGCTGCTTGCGGACAAGTCTCCCGTCGGATACTTCAATTTCTCAACCCTCGAGGCTTCGGATGGATATGTGGCGGTGACAAAAGACGGAACAGAACAGAGTGGTGCATCGGCGGTATATCTTGAGTCTGCAAAGAAATATTTCATCGTTATGTATATGGATGCAACGTCTTTTTATCTCAATGATGTTGCAGATACCGGAGATTTGGGGAATAAGGGCTACGCACCTGCTGAAGGTGGCGGAATATATTGGGGGGCAACACGTCTTGGAAAAAGCCACTACCAAGTTATGAGGCTCGCCGGCATCGCGCTTACTCCTTCGGCTGAGGATGCGGATCCCGGAAAAGCAATACCCGCACCTGCAATCAAAGCCGCAGAGCTTACAATTTCGGGAGAGAAGATTTTTGCGGGAAATTATGTGAAATCCGAAATATCCGTCACGGATGAGAATGATGCGCTGTGGATGTACGACTATGAAGCGATATACAAAACCTCAAACAGCAATGTATCCATTGATTCAAACGGAACTATAACAGGTGTTGCAAAAGGAAATGCCGAGGTCTGGGCAGAGATAACGGTTGACGGAAAAACCGTTATAACCAACAAAGTTGAGATAGAAGTTCTTCCGGTTCCGACGCTCTCAAGGCTTGTTATTTCATCAAATAAGGTGCTGCCGGATGTTGGCACTTCGGCACAGCTTACGGTTTCGGGATTACTTTCGGACGGAACTGAGGCAGATATGAGTAAATATGAAGTTTCGCTCACAAGCTCGAACCTTGAAGTTGCAACTGTTTCACCTGACGGAAAGGTCGATACACATAAATCAGGACTTGCTGTTATTACCGCAAGGACAATAAATGAAGATGGCTATGAAATTACAGGTAAGTATAACTTCAATGTGGGCGCAGCATCGAAGAATGTGGTCATAAATTTCATGGATACAGTGCTTAATGAAGATTTAAGCGCACCGGGACCGAGCCAGACCCCCGGATATGAGATTGTAACGGATGAATCGGATACAACGTATTGGAACAGAACAAACTCAAACAATACGGACACAGAAAGGTTTATCTATTCCGGCGCAATCGGCCCCGTTTGGCCCGGAGCTGATGCCAATGCAAAAAGCGGAGTAACGCTTCTTGTAAACATTCCGCTTGAGCAGGACTACAGAATAGTCTATCGCGGTGCAAAGTGGAAAAACGGCGGGAATTTTTACGTCTTTGTTGATGATCAGTACATCGGAGAATATAAAGGGTTTGATGCAAGCTGTGACAAGGTGGTTGATTGCGGAGAGTTTGTTTTTAACACCGTTCACCTTACACCCGGTCCGCACAAGCTTGTGTTTAAGAAGAGCGAGCATGTATCTTACAGAGGTGCGCTGTTCTTAAAAGAAATCCGGTTTGAGGGTATAGCAGAGAGCGGCACGGAATTTAAGAATTTTTCAGCCGAGCTTCCGCCTGAGCTTGCTGTCGGTGAGGTTTTCGAAGGTGAGGCATTTGCGGAAATGTCAGACGGCTCTGTTCTCCACTTCGGTATAAACGACGATGGAAGCAAGGATTTATCGACAAAAGCAGTTCTCGAAACCGAGAATGATAAAATACTTGCCATAAGCGAATTTAGCGGAAACACAATAGGAAACAACGGAAAGATTCCGTATCAAATAAAAGGCATTGAAGTGGGGATTGCAACCGTTAAGTTCGGAATGATGATTCAAGGCAATCCGCATATAGAGACAAAAACGATTGAGGTTAAGAAGCTTGACCTTTCTTCGGTAAGCTTCTCAGATTCACGCAAAACTCTTTTCTGCGGAGCGAGTGCGGAGGTTTTTGCAGAAGCGAAGCTTGAAAATAAAAGAGCTCTCGGAGAAAAAAGCGCACCGATAACATATACGTCTATGGATGACAAGATAGTGACGGTGGACGGAAATACCATCACGGGCGTGAAGGTCGGAAAGACACAGATTAAAGCATCGGCAACCTTTAACGGAAAAACGGTGGATGGGTATCTTGACGTTGAGGTTGTGGATGAGGGTATTGCCGAAATAGAAATAACCTCCGGCGGAAGTGATAAGATAAGACTTTCGGATGATCCGACAGACCGCTATCCGCTTTGGGTAACTGCCAAAACAAACCTTGGAAACGACGTGGATATGTCGGATATTGAGATTTCTGCTGAGGCGTTAACTCCTGATATTGCAAACATTGCACTTGAGAGCTATCCGGATGCAAACAGCGCTCCCGCATATTATATCGAGCCGCGAATGGAAGGCACGGCAAGGTTTAATGTTCAGATAAAGCTGCCACTGCAAACGATAACAAAAGAGGTTGAAATCCCCGTTGTGCCGGCAAAGATAAAGGCAACGCTGTTCACGGAGGAAAGACGCAAAATCGCAATTGAAAACGTTTCAAAATACTCGTGGGCAGAGTCCTCTGCACAGACTCAGATATCAAGAGCGGATAAATATGTCGGGCTTGAAGAGCAGATATATAATCTCTTCCCGTCTCAGGAAATACCGAGAAGTATGACTGTCGGAGCGGAGGGAGACCCGGAAATGTATTATTGCCGCTATTGCGGAATTGATTTGCAGGCGGAATATGCAAACTTCCCGTGGAGACATACGCCGCTCACAAGACCTTGGAAAATTCAGTGTCCGGATTGTAAACGTGTTTTCCCGTCAAATGATTTTGAAAAGTTCTATAAGCTCGGACTGAATGAGTATGGAGAATTTATTTATCAGGATGCACTTGATGAGCACCGGAAGCTTTTCGGTGATAAAACAATAGATGAGCCGGGGGAAAAGCATAGTGAACAGTGGAAGAAATACTATGGCTACGGAGTAGAGGGCGGATATCTTACAAACATCCTTTACGATGACCTTGAGGATAACAAGACAATAAACTGCGGAAAAGGACTTCGTGACGGTGAAACGGTAGAAACCTGGGGAGTTGATGACGGCTACGGCTATGTGCCGTCAAAATCCGACGGAACGCCGTATGGCTACACTGTTGATAATAAATTCATCACAGAGCGCCATCTGTATATTGCAGAATACGCCCACAGTGCCTTGTGGAGATACCAGAACGGCGACGGCGGCGGTATGCTTACCCATGCGATAGACTCCAATGCAAATGCTTACTATTACACGGGAGATATTAAATACGGAAGGACTGCGGCAATTCTTTTAGACCGCCTTGCAGACTTTTTCCCGGATTATGATATAAAGGTTTTCGGAGATGATGTGTGGAACTCTGATGGCGGTTCAAACAACGGAAAGCGTGAGGGGCGTATATGGGAAACCGGTCTTGTTATGAACAATGCGCGTTCGTATGACAAGGTCTTTGAGCTTTATGACGACCCGTATGTGCTTTCATTTATACAAAACAAAGCAAGTCAGTATAAAATGCGAAGCTCAAAGCAAACTCCGTCACAGATACGGCAGCATATTGAGGATAGGTTGATACGGGAAAGCCTTGATTGCGTTCGCCGCTATGAGGTTTTCGGAAACTTCGGCCCGGCACAGCAGGTGACGACAATATGTGCA
>JAFQGO010000095.1:0-2856 GCA_017398225.1 Oscillospiraceae bacterium
GGTGATTATATGAAATTGATTGCACTGAAATACGGGACAACGGAAATCACTGAAGCTATGGCATTTCAGAATGGTAATAAAAAGAAGAAAATGCCTATTGCATTATTGTTTTTTCTGATTGAAGCTGACGAAAAAAAGATTTTGGTTGATGTTGGCTGTGATACAATGCCGGGATTTGAATTATCCGAGTTTCAAAAGCCGGTGGAGGTCTTGGAGGCCTATGGGGAGAGCAGAACTGAAATAACAGATATTATAATTACTCACGCACACCATGACCATATTGATGCATTGAGATATTATCCGCAAGCTACTGTTTATCTGCACAGAGATGAGTTGAAAAATGCAGAGAAGTATTTATCGGAGCATAATAAAATATGTGCTATTGATGAAGATAAAGAAATAATTGATAATGTTAAATTCAAATATGTGGGGGGACATTCTGCAGGGTCAGGCATCGTTTTGATTAAAAAGGACGGAAAAAAGTATGTTCTGTGTGGAGATGAATGTTATACAATAGATAATCTTATACATAAAAAGCCGACGGGGTGTAGTTGTTGTCTTGCTAAAAGCAAATCATTTGTATCAGAATACGGAAAAGAGTGCTATATTCCTATCGTGTTTCATGATTTTTGTTTGGTGCCGGATATTGGATATAGAACATTAATAGAACTCTAAGATATCTAAAGCTTTAAGTGATTTTATTGTTGTTTCATAATAAGGGCAATATAAAAACTATTTTTAAACAAAAGGAACCGACTGAATATAAGTTTTCTCAAAACCTTATTTCTTCCGCAGTGCGGTAGTCCTTCGGGCTCATTTTATAGTTTTCTTTAAAATGGCGGTTGAAGGAGGAAAGCGTGTTGTATCCGACGTCAAATGCAATGTCGGATATTTTTCTGTCCGTGCGGCGGAGAAGAACGCTTGCCATACGAAGCCTCATAACAAGAAGATAGCGAAGGGGAGTCATTCCCGTAACCGTAACAAAGCGGCGGCGGAAATGCGTGAGGCTCATACTGCAGAGAGATGCAAGCGTTTCAACCTCAATGTTTTCCGGATAGTGCTGTGTGATATATTCAATTGCCGGATACACGGACGACAAACCGTCACTGTATGTAAAGAAGGTGGGCGCGTCTGCATTGAGCCTGCGTGCGCGTATGAGAAGAACGTCAAGCAACGCCGATGTTGCAAAGCTATAGCCGTCCGTGCGGGAGCTAAGCTCATCTGCAACCAGATGCAGAAGCTGTTCCATAGCCTTGTCGTATACGATATTCGGAACGATATCTTCAGTCGGGAATGTCGTGATTTTTGGGTCAAAGGCAAGGAACAGCCATAAACTTGGATGTGTATCAAGGCTCTGTGCAAAATGCGGAGTTCCCGGCGGAATAATCGAAACGTTGCCCTGTGCAAACGGAATCATTTTGTTCCCCATAAAGAAGATGCCCTGTCCCTCAAGGCATAAGCCGAATTCAAAATGGTTGTGAAATTGCATATCCTCAACCGTTTTGTATTTTTTTTCGCATGTATAGTGAACCGCGGGAAAATCCTCGGGGAAGTCGATGATATTCAGTTTTCCCAGCAAAATATTATCTTTGGTGCTCACAGATTCATCACCTCGTCTATAATTTTAACATACCTTATGCTGTAAGTAAAGAGCCTTTTGGCGTTTTTTGCACAGAAAAAAGTCTTTTCGGCATAGATTTTTCTCAAAAAGAGTGGTATGATTTATAGTAATAAGGTATGTCCCACCAAAAGAGAAAAGGAGAAATACCTCTATGGAATTGAAAATAATCAACAAAAACGGAGATGTGCTGTTTTCGGAAAGCGCAAAGGAAATAGATGTTGTTTACGACGGCGTTTACGAAGAGGGCACAAAGATATGCATCTCAGCCCCGCTTTGCGAATTTATCAAAATTCAGCTTGATTCAACGCTCGGCGATGCGATTATATACAACCCGCAGGGCAGGCTGGAGTATGAAATTCCGTTCGGAAACCTGCGCAGGATGTATTCGGAATATTCCTTTGCCGGACGTGGCCACAAAATTCAGGTAAGTGAGCCGACGGAAGAGGAGATTTACGGCACGCGAAATATCGCGCTTAATCCGTATGATGTTCGTGGGCAGAAGAAATATTTCCCGCATGCATCTGCAAATCTCGTAACGCGTGATAATCCGACGTTCTTTGAGCGCAACGCGATAGACGGTATGCGTGAAAATATCGGTCACGGACCGTATCCGTTCCACTCATGGGCGGGCGGCGCACGCGAGGATCTTGAATATAAGCTTGATTTCGGCGCACCGGTAGAGGTGGAAAAGCTTGTGTTCTATCTCCGCGCGGATTTCCCGCACGATACATACTGGAAGAGCGTTGACGTTATCTTCGACGGCGGAGAGGTACATACCGCCGAATTTGAAAAGACCGAAAAAGGGCAGGAGCTTGTTCTGCCCGAGGTAATAAAAACCAAAACCGTCAATCTCAAAAACTTCCGTCAGGCAACCTTCCCGCTTTCGTGGGCGGCACTTACGGAGATTGAGGTTTACGGAAAATATATCAAGGAGGATTTAAGTAAAATGGAAATCAGAAACGCATCAAACCCGCGCGACATGAAGCACTACACAACTGAACGCCTTCGTGAAGAGTTCCACATTTCAAAGCTCTTTACAAAGGATAACATCCGTATGGTTTACAGCCATATCGACAGAATTATCACGGCAGGCGCAATGCCGATTTATCAGGAGCTTCGCCTTGAGGCAGGTCGTGAGCTTGCGGCAGACTACTTCCTCGAGCGCCGCGAGATGGGCTGCATCAACATCGGCGGCAAGGGCATCATCACCGTTGACGGTGTCGAGTATGAAATGA
>JAFQGO010000096.1:0-9935 GCA_017398225.1 Oscillospiraceae bacterium
GATGTGGGCGACCAGAAGAGAGTTATGACTCCTGCCCAGGCAAAGGAAATAGGCTCTGACTATATCGTTGTCGGACGTCCTATTACTGCGGCAGAGGATCCGGTAGCGGCATACGAGAGATGTGTGAACGAATTTATTGATTAAGGAGTATGTAAAAATGGAAAAGTTAATTGCAAAGGATTTATTATCAATTAAAGCGGTATTCTTCCGTCCGGACGAGCCGTTCACATGGGCAAGCGGAATTAAAAGCCCGGTATACTGCGACAACCGCTTGACACTTACGGATGTTAAGGTCAGAACTGATGTTGAAAACGGACTTGCAGAGCTTATCCGCAAGAACTATCCCGATGTCGAGGTTCTTATGGGAACATCAACAGCAGGCATTGCCCACGCGGCAATCACCGGACATATTATGGGACTTCCTATGGGCTATGTTCGCTCCGGCGCGAAGGATCACGGACGTAACAACCAGATTGAGGGAAGACTTGAACCGGGACAGAAGGTAGTCGTTGTTGAGGACCTTATCTCCACCGGCGGCAGCTGCATTGAGGTTGTGAACGTTCTGCGTGAGGCAGGTGCCGAGGTTCTTGGTATCGTATCCATCTTTACTTACGGTATGCAGAAAGGTCTTGACAGACTTGCGGCGGCAAACGTTAAGAACGTATCACTCACAAACTTTGACGTTATTGCCGAGGTTGCTGCAGAGGAAAATTATATAAAGGCTGAGGATGTTGCACGTCTTATAAAGTTCCGCAATAATCCGTCGGATGAAAGCTGGATTGCAAAAGCGTAAGCTTTTGCAGCGATATAAATCCCTTGCGGGATTTGCGATATGTCCCTTTGGACTCGATATGTGCTTCGCACGCGATATGCCCTGAGGGGCGCGAAGGATTTATATCATATCGAATTTGCCGAAGGCAAATATATCGGGCAAACGCAGTTTGCATATCGCGTTTGAGCGAAGCGAAAACATATCGAGGCAAAAGGAGAATAAAGCATATGAGAAGTCTTATTGATATACTCGATTTGACGGTTGAAGAGATAGACGAGCTTATGCACGTTGCGTGCGACATTATAAACAATCCGTGGAAGTATTCCGAGATGTGTCGCGGAAAGAAGCTTGCAACGCTGTTTTTTGAGCCGTCCACGCGCACTCGCCTTTCTTTTGAGGCGGCAATGCTTGAGCTTGGCGGAAGCGTTCTCGGATTTTCCGAGGCTTCAACGTCTTCTGCCGCAAAGGGTGAGAGCGTTGCAGACACTGCAAAGGTTATGAGCGCATATTGCGATATCATCGCAATGCGCCATCCAAAAGAGGGCGCCCCGCTTGTTGCGGCAAGAAACGCTACGGTTCCTGTTATAAACGGCGGCGACGGCGGACACTGCCACCCTACGCAGACGCTTACCGACCTTCTCACGATTTTCCGTGAGAAAGGACGTCTTTCCGATATCACAATCGGTTTCTGCGGAGACCTTAAATTCGGCAGAACCGTTCATTCGCTTATCCACGCGCTCTGTCGCTATACCGGCATAAAGGTTATCCTCATATCCCCTGAGGAGCTGAAGGTTCCGAATTACGTCAAAAACGAAAATGCATTTGAGTATGAAGAAACAACATCTCTTGAGGAAGCAATTCCGAAGCTTGATGTGCTTTATATGACGAGAATACAGAAGGAGCGTTTTGAAACGGACGAGGAATATGAGCGCTTAAAGGACAGCTATGTCCTCACCCCCGAAAAGCTTGAAAATGGGAAGGAAGATATGTGCATTCTTCATCCTCTGCCGCGCGTGAACGAGATAAGCGTTGCGGTGGATAAGGATCCGCGCGCGTGCTATTTCCGCCAGGTTGCAAACGGAAAGTATATCCGTATGGCACTCATCTTGAAGCTTCTTGAAGAAGCCAGACAGGATGGAAACCCCGCGCTTGATGATTCTGAATATATAAAGGGTGTTCACCGTTGCTTTAACCCGCGTTGCATCACATCATGCGAGCAGGAAATTGAGCATATGTTCAAGGTCTCTCATTCAGGCGCACACCGCTGTGTATACTGCGAAGCCCGCGCAAGAGAGCTTTAAAATCCGATTACAAAACGTAATATAAAGAACAAAAACGACCGTATGTTATCGAAATGTACGGTCGTTTTCACGAAGATATGGCAAAATCATGGCAGAAAACCGGCAGAAACTTGGCACCGCAAAATATTACACATCCGCGAGGTTTATTACGGTTTTGCCTTTTCTTTTCATCTCTTCGGCGTATTTATATGCTCCGCCGACAGGATATTTAATATATGTAATTGCATATTCTGACTTCTTAACCATCCATTCGTTGCGCGATGCTATCGCGTATCTCGGATGGCTTTTTTCTATCCCGTCAAAAACTATTGTATCAGAATAATCCATATATTCACTATACCTTTTTTCAGACGGCACATACGCAAGAACTGCGTTATATTTTATATGTGGATATTTCTTCAACAATTCTTTCACTGCCGCGCGGGCATATGCATCAAATTTACCCTCACATCCCATATAAAATGTATCTACACCGTGGTTTACTATTAAATCTTCAATCGCAGAGGATAATTTCTCCTTTATTTCTTCCGGCGTTTCCCTATGTCCGAAAAATGTACAAACTCGCATATCTACCACCTCTGCTTTATTATACAGTAAACAAATCATAAAATCAATACTATTAGTAGTTGATAACAACTATTTGTTTGTTCATATTCGACGAGATAACATCTATACTAATAGTAAGATTTGTTTACTGACAGAGAGGATATTTTTTATGAATCTCAAACCAATAGGAAAAGCCATAAAAAAATACAGGCAACTTCATGGATTACGCCAAGAGCAGTTAGCGGAAATGAGTGGGTTGAGTACAAATTATATCGGAATGCTTGAGCGCGGAGAAAAAACTCCCTCTCTTGAAACATTTCTCACCATCGCCACATCTCTCGCTGTTTCCGCAGATATGCTTCTCGAGGACATATTGTATAACGGATATCGCGTAAAAGACAGCCTTCTCTCTGATAAACTAAATTGTATATCGACTAAAGACCGAGAAAAGATATATGATGTGATTGATGTAATGCTTAAACATTCAGAAATAAAAAATCCCAGAAAAACAGGAGACAGATAACCGATATGATTATCTGTCTCCTATATTTATTTTTTTACGTCGGAATGGCGTTGCAAAATTAAACGCTGAGCGACAGTCCGCGCTTTTCGGTTTCTTCGCGGAGGATTTTGCGAAGAACGGTAAGTGTATCTTCCATTTTGTCGTTTACGAGGACATAGTCGTAATGGCGCGACATTTCTTCTTCGTATTCATATCTCTTAAGACGGAGGTCAATATCCTTTTCTCCGCGGCCGATAAGGCGCTCACGGAGGACTTCTTTATTTTTCGGTTTTAAGTAAATTGCCACAACATCGGGCAGTATCTTTTTGAGGTTGAGCGTTCCCTCAACGTCAATGTCTTTGATAAGAACCTTGCCCTCGGCTGTCTTTTCCTCAAGAATTTTGCGGCTGGAGCCATACATATTCCCGTGTATCGGGCAGGTTTCAAGCATCTCGCCGCGCTCGACCATTGCGTCAAACTCCTCGCGCGTTACAAAGAAGTAAGGTCTTCCCTGCTCCTCGCCCGGACGCATTGCGCGTGTGGAAACAGTAGTCATAAGCGTGAGATTGTTAAATTCAAAGAGAAGCTCATTTATAATTGTGTTTTTGCCGACTCCGGCGCTTCCCGACATAATAATAAGCATAACCGACACCTCATATTAAAACAGTTGTATATATAATACATTATTTTCTGCTGTAAATCAAGCAAAAACGTCGATTTTATGCTTGTAAGCGAAAAAGAATTATGTTATACTTAATAATGATTATATTGGGTTATTATGCTTAAACCGAGGGGTTCGTCTCTCCTCGGCTTATCGAAGGGAGAATGAAAAATGAAACGGATTGCAGCAGTGCTTTTAATACTTCTGACAAGCTGTTCCTTTTCCTGCCCCGTATCGGCGATGCCGCCGAAAGAGACTAAAACGCTTATCTGCCTTGACCGGGAATACAACTTCCGGGCAAGAGAAGAATATCTTTCCGTGTGCAGCTCATCCGACCATTCGGCAATGATACGTCCCGACGGTTCATTGTGGATGTTCGGCGGAAATTACGAAGGTCAGCTCGGAATAGGCGATATACGCTATTCATACAATGCACCGATAAAGGTTATGGAAAACGTAGAAAAGGTTAAGCTTAATGACGATATAACCATTGTTAAAAAGCGCGATGGCAGCGTGTGGGGCTTTGGCAGAGACATCGCAAGCACTCCGAAAAAGCTTCTTCAGAATGCCGTGGACGCTGCGGCAGATGTCGGCGCACTTGGCTATATAACCTCAGACGGCCGCGCATATCTCGCCCCTATCGGCGGTGCAGGAAGGCTTGACATTGCAGAAAACGCAGAGGAGATTTTTGTTGAATACAACGAGCTTGAAGGACAGGGCTTTTCTCAGGACAGCAGTGAAGAGGCACCTGCCGGACAGGCTTTCTACTATTTTGTTATCATAAAGCATAAGGACGGCACGGTCTGTGAATATGCTGTTGACGAAAACGACAAGGTCATGCGCCGGCTTCTTGCGGAAGATGTGCGCGATGTTTCTCTCAATACCTCAACTGCGGCATACCTTACCATTGTAAAAAAAGACGGAACTGTTATGTACGGTACGGCGCGAGGCGGGCTTAAGTCGGTTAATGTGCCGGGATGTAAAGAAGCTCTTGCCTCGCCGGAGGGATTGTTTGTCCTCAAGGACAACAAGACGCTCTGGAACATCGACAAAAACCTGCAGTACGGCGAAAAGGTAAAGCTCTTCTCTCTTCCTCAGGCGCGCACGGCGTTTATGATATATACGAATAACTCTATTGAGCTTGGCAGTACGGTGCGTGCGGATATTGATGCTTTTAACGCGATAAACCGCGCCGGAATAAAGTGCTATAATATGCCGATGTATGACGATATTTATAAAAAAACAATGGAAATCGTCGGCAATGAAACCGATAAGTACGTTCAGGCAAAGCTTGTGTGCCAGTGGATAGTAGACCGCATAACATATGAGTTTAGTGACCACGACCAGAGCGGCGTTGAGGGATTCCGTCAGGGTACGGGCGTATGTGCGGCATACTCAAATCTCGCACAGATAATGCTTTCCTATCTCGATATTCCGATTGCGGATATAAACGGAGAGCGGCACGCGTGGAATATTGCAATCATTGACGGTGTTGCGGTGTTTATTGACCTTACGAATGCAGACTATAACCCCATAGGATATATGTTTGACTATCCGGCACTTACATCCGCAAAAACTATGTGCTCGAATACTTACAGGGAAACGCCGTATGACGACTGGGCGGCAACGGAAATCCGCGGGGCTTACGATTACGGACTTATTGATGAGCCGCTCAATTCGGATATGCGGACTCCTATAAACCGCTTGCAGTTCTGCTCTCTTGTGCGTGCCGTTATTGAGCAGGCAAAGGGAAAAGACATAGATAAGCTTATATCAGAGCTTGGAAAAAGCAGTGTAAAGGTGAGCTTTAAAGACACAACGAATAAGGACGTTGCCGCACTCTGCCGGCTTGGAATTATAAACGGCACGAGCGAAACAACGTTTGCACCGAAAGATAATCTGACGCGTGAGCAGGCGGCAAAGATTATGCGAGGGCTCGCCGAAACGCTCGGACAGGATGTTTCGGCACCCACCCCGCGCTTTTCTGACAGCAATAAGATTTCGTCGTGGGCGATTCCCGGTGTGTCATTTGTGGCGCACAACGGTATAATGAAGGGGAAAACAAATGGCTTTGCCCCGCTTGATACGCTTACCACGCAGGAAGCAATAATTCTCTGCTTCCGGTATTTCGGTAATGTAAAACAGTAAATTGCAGCCTATAAGGAGGTATTTATATATGAAATATTTTGTTATGCTCGGCGACGGTATGGCAGACCGCCCGATTGCAGAGCTTTCCGGCAAAACTCCGCTTGGCGCGGCAGTAAAGCCGACGATGGATTTTATATCAGAAAACGGTCATCTCGGTCTTGCAAACACTCTTTTTGAGGGTATGCCGACAGGCAGCGATATAGCCAACCTCTGTGTTTTCGGATATGATCCGAAAAAGTATTATACCGGCAGAAGCCCGATTGAGGCACTTGGTCTTAACATTCCGCTCTCCGATGACGACACGGTTTTTCGCTTAAATCTTGTCAGCATTTCAACCGACGGTGATTTTGAGAACAAAACGATGCTTGACCACAGCTCGGATAAGATAACGAACGAAGAGGCATATGAGCTTCTTGATGCATTGCGCGAACGGTTTGGCACCGAAAAACGCAAATTTTACCGCGGCGTGAGCTACCGCCACATTATGATATGGAGCGGGATAGACTATAACTACACGATGATGCCGCCGCACGATATTTTAGGGCAGAAGATCACGGATTATCTTCCCGGCGGACCGTACGGCGAAGAGGTTCTTGCAATGATGCGTGAAAGCTACGAGCTTTTAATGGCGCATCCGGTAAACATTGCGAGAATGGAGCGAGGGCTGCGTCCGGCAAACTGCCTGTGGCTATGGGGCGAGGGCACGCGCCCGCAGCTTACATCCTTTGCGGATGAGCACAAAATCTCCGGCGCTGTAATCACGGCAGTTCCGCTTATAACCGGTCTTGCGCTCGGTATCGGGCTTGATACCTATGAGGTGCCGGATGCAACCGGTGATTATTACACAAACTACGCCGGAAAGGCGGATGCTTGCATAAAGGCATTTTCCGACGGTCACGATTTTGTTTTCTGCCACGTTGAGGCACCGGATGAGTGCGGCCACGACGGTGATACGGAGCTTAAGGTAAAATCAATTGAGAAAATTGATGCCGAAATCCTTTCGCCGGTGAAGGAATATCTTGACAAATCGGGAGAAGAATATCGCATACTTCTCCTTCCTGATCACCCCACGCCGATTGAGGAGAGAACACATGTTATCGCGCCTGTTCCGTATGTAATGTACGGCGCGGGGATAACGGAAAAGAGTGGGCTTCCGTATACTGAGGCAGACGCAGAAAAAACGGGGAATTTTGTTCCCTTTGCATATAACATTATGAAGAGCTTTATTTCGGAATAAGAGAGGAAGATAAAAATGGCAAACGATAAGAAAGTTGAACAGATAACCGATATGGAGGTAGACTTTGCGCAATGGTTTACCGATGTGTGCAGAAAGGCAGAGCTTATTGATTATTCGTCAATAAAGGGCGTGTTTATTTATCGTCCTTACGGCTATGCTATCTGGGAAAACATCCAGGCGATTATGGATAAGGAATTCAAAAAGCAAGGCGTGGAAAACGTTTATATGCCCCTGCTTATTCCGGAATCCCTTCTTCAGAAGGAGAAGGACCACGTTGAGGGCTTTGCACCGGAGTGTGCATGGGTTACAACCGGCGGCGCGGATAAGCTTGAAGAAAGATATGCAATCCGCCCGACATCCGAAACTCTTTTCTGTGAGCATTTTGCAAATGTTCTCCAGTCTCACCGCGATCTTCCGATGAAGTATAACCAGTGGTGTAGTGTTCTTCGCTGGGAAAAGACATCGCGTCCGTTCCTTCGCCACCGCGAGTTCCTCTGGCAGGAGGGGCATACCATTCATGCAACAGCGGAGGAAGCAGAGGAATTTACACAGACTATGCTCGGTGTCTATGCCGATTTTTGTGAGAACGTTCTTGCAATGCCGGTTACCCGCGGACAGAAGACCGAGAAGGAAAAGTTCAAGGGCGCTGTTTCAACATATACAATTGAATGTATGATGCATGACCGCAAGGCGCTCCAGGCGGGAACGTCCCATTATTTCGGTGACGGATTTGCAAAGCAGTTTGAGATAGAGTTTGCAGACAAAAACAATAAAAAGACAAATCCCCACGGCACATCATGGGGTGTTTCCACGCGTCTTATCGGTGGTATTATCATGACGCACGGCGACAACAACGGTCTTGTGCTTCCACCGAAGGTTGCTCCCATTCAGGCAGTTATCATTCCTATTGCAGCGCACAAGGGCGGCGTGCTTGAAGCGGCAGATAAGCTTCTTACAACGCTCTCGGATGCGGGAATACGCACAAAGTGCGATACAAGTGACAACTCTGCCGGTTGGAAATTTGCAGAATATGAGATGAAGGGTGTGCCGGTAAGAATAGAGCTTGGTCCGCGCGACCTTGAAGCAGGCCAGTGCGTGCTTGTTTCCCGCGTAACCCGCGAGAAGAAGGTTGTAAGCCTTGACAATATTGTAGAAGAAATAAACCGCGCGCTTGAAGAGGTACACAACGCATTGTACGAAAAGGCACTCCGCAACCGTGAGGAGCATACCTATACCGCAGAAACCTTTGAGGAAATGAAGGAAATTGCCGCCACAAAGACAGGCTTTGTAAAGACAATGTGGTGCGGGGATTTAGAATGTGAAATGCGCGTCAAGGAAGAAGCGGGAATGACAAGCCGCTGTATTCCCTTTGAACAGGAGCATATCTCCGATGTATGCCCCATTTGCGGAAAGCCTGCAAAGCATATGATTTACTGGGGAGTAGCATATTAATTTCATTTTAAGGATAGCCTCCCTTATCTAAAGGTTATTCCCCTGCGGGGGAAATGTCACCATAGGTGACAAAAGGGGGGAGCTACGGGGACCGCCGGATGGCGGTGGAGGGATTTCTGACGCTTGCGGCAGGCCGCAACATTCTTGCCCTGCCGGGCGGGCCTTCTTTGGTTTTCCCCAAAGAAGCAAAGCGAATTCAAGGGGGATTTCGATTTCCCCCTTGAAAATCCCCTTAAAACGAGCAGGGTTGCGACCCTGCACCCAAGGGGGGTACCCTCATTACAATAGATTTACAGTTTACTTTGTTGATAATTGAGGTGTTTTTATGTCTACATTAAAAAACAGGCTGACGGCGATTGTTGAAGAAGCCTTTGCCGCGGCGGGATATAATAAGGAGCTTGGTGCGGTCACGTTTTCTGACCGTCCCGACCTTTGCCAGTTTCAGTGCAACGGTGCGTTGACCGGCGCAAAGATTCACAGAAAAAGCCCGATGATGATTGCAAACGATGTGATCTCTCATCTTTCGGAAAACGAGATATTCAAAAGCGTAACGGTTGCTCCGCCGGGCTTTATCAATATGATTCTTTCCGATGAATTTATTGCAGAGGAAGCAACAAAAATGGCAGAAAGCGACCGTCTTGCACTTCCGGTTACGGAGAAAAAGACAATCGTGGTGGACTATGGCGGACCAAACGTTGCAAAGCCGCTTCATGTAGGTCATCTCCGTGCTGCGATTATCGGAGAGACGCTCAAACGCCTTGCCCGTTTTCTCGGCAACGACGTAATCGGTGACGTTCACCTTGGTGATTGGGGACTTCAGATGGGGCTTATCATCTCTGAGCTTCGCCGTGAAAGACCGGAACTCTGCTATTTCGATGAAAATTATGCGGGTGAATATCCGGCAGAATCGCCTGTAACGATTGACGATCTTTCACGTCTTTATCCGCAGGCATCCGCGCGCTCAAAAGAGGATGAAGAGTTCCGCATGGCAGCCATGCAGGCAACGAAGGAGCTTCAGAACGGACGCGCCGGATACGTTGCGCTGTGGAGAAAATTCCTTGAGGTCTCCGTGGCAGACCTTAAGCGCAGCTATGCACGCCTTGGCGTTGACTTTGACAAGTGGCTCGGCGAGAGCGATGCAGATCCGTATGTTGCACCGCTTCTCAAAATACTCGATGATGAAAAGCTCACATATTTAAGTGACGGCGCGCTTATCGCGGATGTTGCCGAAGAGACCGATGACGAGCCGATGCCGCCGGTTATCATCAGCAAGAGTGACGGGAGCCAGCTCTATGCAACAACCGACCTTGCAACGA
>JAFQGO010000097.1:0-2680 GCA_017398225.1 Oscillospiraceae bacterium
GGTTGCTGAGGTTATCTGTGATTCCGGTGTTGCACCGAAGAAATTCAAGAGAATTGCACTTCCCGATGTAAATGTTGCCCTTATCGGACATCAGGAGTGGATTCGCTCTCAATACGGTATGGATGCTGAAGGTATTGCAAAGCAGATTCGCGAATCACTTTAATTTTCGGGGGAAAGAATGATGAAAAAGCTTTCAACAGAAGAATATCGCAAACGAATTGAAAACATAAACAGTGCCGAGTGTGATAACAGAAAATATTTCCGGCGTCACCGCATCCGGGATTATATGCCCGGTCAGGCTACATACAACCTCGGCGATTATCCGGCGCGATTTTCCATTTCTCCAACGGAATATGACTATGCTATGCTCAAGGACCTTGCGGAAAACGGAGTTGAACTCATTCAGATTCACGAGGAATGGAACGACAGCATCCGCCACCTCGGTGCAGACAAGTTTACTTCTCACGACCCTGAGGGACTTCATAAGTTTGTTGATCTTTGCCACAGCTTCGGGATAAAAATTATTCCTTATGTTTCAACAGGGTATTTTTCAATACACGATCCCGATTTCACAGATGCTTTCGCAAGAGGCACCTATGACACTGCCGGAGATCATTTCCACTACAGAAAATGCTGGGCAGGCAGTGCCGAATGGCGAAGCTATGTGCTCCCCCGCACATTTGATATTCTGGATGAATACGGCTTTGACGGCATATATAACGACTGGGGTTATGACGGATGTAATATTGCCATCCTGAAAGCACGTGAAGCCGGCACCGATATTGACAAAAACACTGCTCTTGATATGCCGTATGACCCTGAAATTGAGGATATGCTGAGCACTGTCTATTCCGAGGTCAAGCGCCGAGGCGGAGTGTATAAGCTCCACGCTGACAGGAACAACACCGCTCCCTGCAAGGACAAGGTTTATGATTATCTGTGGATAGGCGAATGCACATCCGACAGCGGAAACTACGGTGTCGGCAAATCATATGAGCAATATATAGTTCCCTGCCAGCACTCGGAATTTTCCGATGAGGCAAATCCGGACTTTTACTACGCAAAGGTTATTCCCTTTATGCAATTTCCTCTGCTGAAGCGTGGCAGACCTCTTCTGGGCAAGGGGCTTGAGGAAAACATAGAGTATATAGTTGACAGCATCGATCATCAGCACAAGCTACGCATAAGGGACTATATGAAAAAGCACCCGAACGGCCCGTATGTTTACAGCCTCTGGTCTGCAATTCCCGATGACGTTACGGAATATTCACGCTGGTGCCGTTACCTTGCGCTCTACAAACCTATGGTAACGCAAAACAGTGTTGCGTACATCGAGCTTCGCGAGTGCGGCGAAATCCTCTCTCCCATTCACGAAAACATTTTTGCATCAATGTTTGTAAACGAGGAAAAATATCTTGTAGTATCCAATTTATCCGATAAGGATTACACCTTAGACCTACGGGATGAATGGTCTGATCGTGTATCCGGAAAGAATGGCAAAGCATTTCTGATAAAACAAAGGGATATCCTTTTTCTGATTAAAAAATAATTCTTGAATAACACAAAAACAGAGATGTGACAGAAGCAATCGTCATATCTCTGTTTGTTTTTTATTTTATATTTTTCGTTTTGTAAGTGTGCTTGCCATTTTTGCTGTTCCCGTGCGTATAATGGAGGAGAATGCCCATTTGCTCCGCTTGACAAAGACGGCACCGGAAGATATAATATATAATTAAGAAAGTATGGCAAAAGAGGTGCCCAAATGACGCTTGCGCAGTTTTTTTCAGAACATAAAAATGTCGGAATAGCACTTTCCGGCGGCGTTGATTCCATATATCTTATGTATTCGGCGGTCTCTTGCGGTGCAGACGTGCGGGCGTATTTTGCAAAAACAGAGTTTCAGCCGGAGAGTGAGCTTCGTGACGCAGCAGAAGCGGCGGAAATGCTCGGTGTGCCGCTTCGTGTTATTGATTTTTCTGTTCTTAAAGATAAAAATATAGTTAAAAACGGTGCGGACAGATGCTATTTCTGCAAGCGCGGTATGATGGAGAAAATATCCGCGGCGGCGCACGAGGACGGCTGTGAAGTTATATGCGACGGAACAAATGCATCGGACGACGTTTCGAATCGCCCCGGATTTCGCGCTTTAGGTGAGCTTTCGGTCATATCCCCACTGCGTATATGCGGATTGACAAAAGAAGAGATCAGAGAACGTGCACAGGAAGCAGGTCTTTCGGTGTGGGACAAGCCTTCATATTCGTGCCTTGCAACGCGGATAAAGCAGGAACAGTCGATTTCGGAGGAAAAGTTAGCAAGAGTAAGAAATGCGGAGAAGGCACTTTTTTCTCTTGGATTTTCAAACTTCAGAGTAAGGCTTAATGAGCGGGAAGCAACGCTTGAGCTTTCAAAAAAGGACACGTTGTGTTTTTTAAAAAATAAAAAGACGATAGGAAAAATGATGCAAAAATATTTCGATCTTGTTATTGTTGAGCCGGAGGCGCGCGAATGAGCAGTTTTTATATTGACATACTAAATAAGGTGAAAAACGGAGAAATGACCGTCCGGGATGCGGAAATTATGCTTAAAACCGAGCCTTTCCGCGATATTGATTTTGCAAAGGTGGATACTCACCGTCGGTTGCGCAACGGAGCGTGCGAGGTCATATATGGCGAAGGAAAAA
>JAFQGO010000098.1:0-7395 GCA_017398225.1 Oscillospiraceae bacterium
ATTATACAGTCTTTATATAAT
Source organism: Oscillospiraceae bacterium (assembly GCA_017398225.1). Lineage (GTDB taxonomy): Bacteria > Bacillota > Clostridia > Oscillospirales > JAAYXM01 > SIG480. The sequence continues at coordinate 22 of JAFQGO010000098.1, forward strand.
AAAAAAGGAAAACAGATGAAAGGGAATGATGAGATGAAAAACGGAAAGCTTCAGGTGGCACTTATCGGGTGCGGAATGATAGGTCACGGTCACGCCGAGGGCGTTGCCCGTGACGGACGTGCGGAAATTGCGGCGGTGGTTTACGGTAAAAACCGTGCTGCGGCAGAGGATTTTGCAAAAAAATACGGCATACCGTTTGTGACGGATGATTACCGAGAGGTAATAGAGCGCGGAGGAATTGACGTTGCAATCGTGGCAACGCCGAGCGCATGCCATGCTGAAGCGGCGATTGCTTTTGCAAATGCCGGTGTTCACGTCCTGTGCGAGAAGCCGCTTGATGTTGAGATTGATAAAATGACTGCGATGATAGACGCGGCAGAGAAAAACAATGTACTGTTAGGGTGCGTATTTCCGAACCGCACGCGAGAGGATTTAATCCGCGCAAAGAAAATTATAGATTCGGGCGAGCTCGGGCGTATGCTTATGGTAGAGTTCCAATACCGCGGCTACCGCAGCCACAGCTATTATAACTCTTCAAACTGGAAGGGAACGAAGGCAGGTGACGGCGGCGGATGCCTGATAAATCAGGGAAGCCACGGCATTGATGCGCTCGTATTCCTCGCAGGAGGGGTGAAGAGCGTGTGTGCAGTGTGCGACACGATGGCAAGGAGAATAGACGTAGAGGATGCGGCGTGCGCATTGCTGGAGTTTGACAGCGGCGCGCATGGTACGCTTATGGGCACAACCCTTTCGCATTTTCCGGAGACCAATTCCGAGTGCGAGAGAATACGCATCGAGTTTGAAAGAGGAACGGTTGTATATGCCGACGGAAAGACGATGCTTTACAAGAGCCTTTCGGATGATGAGCTGAAAGTTGAGGAAATCTGCCTTACCGATAAGATTGAGAGCTTTGGTGCAAATCCCGAGGATATGGATATGGCGGCACATTATGCGATTGTTTCAAATTTCATTGACGGAGTTCTTGACGGAAAAGAGCTTATTGCACCAGCCCGTGATGCACGCCGCGCGGTTGACCTTGTTCTCTCCATATATAAATCAGCAGAGACAAGGACATGGGTCGATGTTCCTAAATTTGATATGTAGAGACACAGAAAGCAGTTGTTGCACTTTTGACAACAACTGCTTTTGAATATTTGCTTCAATCTTCGAAATACAGTAATTTATATGCAGGGATATCCAGTGCCTTGGCAATCCGGAACAGCGTATCAAGTGAAATTGCTTTGCAAACATTTGGCGCCTCTATCTGACCGATAAATGATACACTGCACCCCATAATTTCGGCAAGCTGCTCCTGCGTGAGAGCTTTCAGTTTTCTGTAATATGATATTTTTAAACCGATTTTTATATAATCATCTCTAAATTCAAACTTCATAATATCACCATAAATATTTTATTATATTGCAAATGAAATATTTATATGTTAAAATTAATATAATTATTACTATACAAATAATAATTATATTAATCTACTGAATGGGTGATAAATATGCCGAAGCGATGAAGCGAAAAGGCAAAAACGTAATAAACCTCGAAGATATTTAGAGTGAAAAATTAAATATTAAATTATAGCAGAATGGATTAACATTAAGAAAATCCATTTTCTTCTCTCTCCACAGAGATTACTTTATTTCGTACGGGAAAACATACTTCGCAGAATCCGCATCTATGTAAAGTATGAAGTCCTTATGATCCTTCATAATCGTTGCAGGAATCATATTTGTTACTTCTTTTGCTTCAAGAGTTGCCTTGATTGCATCCGCCTTTACCGGATAAGGTACACAGGAAACAATTCTCTCGCAAGCAAGAATCTGATGAACGGTCATGGAGACAGCCTGCTTCGGAACATCGTCAATGGTTGCAAACCAGCCCTCGCCCATCTGCTGCTGCTTGCAACGGTCGTTAAGGTTAACAATATGGTATGCCGCCGTTGTTTCAAAATTTGCAGGCGGATCGTTGAATGCGATGTGAGCATTCTCACCGATACCGATAAGTCCGATATCAATCGGAGCCTTGCGGATTTCTTCCGTAAGACGTGCAATTCCTTCTTCTGTTCCATCAACAAAGTGAGCAGCTTTGAGATTCTTTACCTGATCAACAAAGCGCTCCTTAAGATATTTGCGAAAACTTGCAACGTGAGTTTCCGGAAGGTCTACATACTCATCAAGGTGAAACATCTCAACCTTGGACCAATCAACATCCTGTTTCACAAGCTCCTTGATTGTATCAAACTGTGATGCACCTGTTGAGAGAGCTATTCTTGCACAGCCTTTTTTTGCTATGCACTCGTTGATAACATTTGCTGTGTGTACCGCTGCAGACTTACCGAGTTCTGCAGGATTTTTACAAATACGTACTTCCATTTTCATTTCTCCTTTTTTAGTTTATATACCCATTTTAAAATAATATTACCGTAATAACAAGATACTTTTCCGCACTTTTATCATAAAACTACTGTTTTTTTGCTATACATTTTATATTTTATATGGTATACTTATATATAATAACAAAAAACGATGGAGAAGAAAATGAACGATTATGCATACTATTTCCCAAACGAACCCGGGTTTTCAATCAGTAAAGCAAAGCGAACAGATGTCCATTTTGTGTCCGATTCACATTATCACGACACATATGAAATATATTATCTTGTTTCCGGAACCAGGCGGCAATTTGTCAATCACACGATATATGATATGAAAAAAGGAGATTTAATTCTCATTCCAAAAGGCTCTATTCATAAAACAGCGGCTATTGTTAAAAATCAACACACTCGCTATCTCATAAACTTTTCTGAAGATTACACAAAATCCATTTGCTCTGACATGAATTTAAGTTCGGTAGATGTCGTTTTCGGCACGACATTAATCTCCATTCCGGAATCGCGGCGTGAATATATCCTCAATCTCCTTGAAAGAATTGAAGAAGAATTTTGCGAAAACTACTCTGAAAAATACACTGATGCCATGATTAAAAGCTATTTAACAGAGCTTTTTGTATTTATATTGAGATATAACAACCGAAAAATCACCGATACAGTACCGGAAAGTATTCCCGAAAAAGAAATCCAGCTTGCAGCCAGATACATTTACGAGAATTTCGACAAAAAGCTCACACTCTCTTCTGTTGCAAGTTTTGTTCATATGAGTGAAAGCTATTTTTCAAAAAAATTCAAAGCTGTTACCGGTCTCAACTTCAGTGAATACCTCATCAGCACACGAATAAAAGCTGCAGATGAAATGCTTCTTGGAACAGACAAATCCATCTCTGAAATTGCAGAAACCTGCGGATTTTCCGATCCGAATTACTTTGGAGATGTTTTTAAAAAGCACAAAGGCGTTTCTCCTCGCAAATACAAAAAATTCAAAGCACGCATATGAATGCATTTTATGAAATGCGCCTCCAGAAGTGATATGCACCCCAAAAGTTAGACACTTTTGGAGGTGCATTTCTATGCTGGTAGATTATTATTTTAAAAATTCCAGTGAATCTCAATCGTATGTGCTAAACTATTTGTATCAAGTTTCATTCTTGATTCCTCCTTTGTTTCTTTGTTGTGGTTGGTAAACCCACTTCTATTTTAAACAAAGGAGGATTATTTTTCCACCCATAGCTAAAGCTTTTGGGAACTACCAGCACAGCCGGTAGTTTTCGTTATCCAATAAAACAACCGCAAAAGCAGATGGCTTTTGCGGTTGTTAAACCTCAGGGTTATTTAATTACTTAACAAGCTTCGCGCTGTCCGGCTCGATATAGAGCGTTGCAGCATCGTGTGTACGGAGAATTGTTGCCGGGCACTTCTCGTTAATCTCAGTGTTGTAGATTGTGTCATGAACAGCCTGAGCCTTTGTAGCAGCCGGAACCATGCAGAAGACGTACTTCGGACGCATAAGAGCCGGAACAGTAAGAGAAAGAGCATGTGTCGGAACATCGTCAAGCTTTTCAAAGCAGCCGTCGTTAACCTGCTGCTGACGGCAGACAAGGTCAAGCTGAACAACCTTAACAAGCTTCGGATCGTTAAAGTCAGCTACAGGCGGGTCATTGAATGCGATATGGCCGTTCTCACCAATACCCATGCAAACGATGTCTGTCGGGTTCTCTTCGAGAAGCTTGGAGTAACGTGCGCACTCTGCCTCGGGATCCTTAGCGGAGCAATCGAGGTAGTTGACGGACTTGAACGGAACCTGACCGAAAAGTCTGTCGCGAAGGAAGTTGCCAAAGCCCTGCGGTGCATCAGCAGAAAGGCCTATGTACTCATCCATATGGAATGCATTGATGCGGGAGAAGTCGATGCTCTTGTCGTTCTTGAGAGTTTCAAGGAACTCATTCTGAGACGGAGCAGCAGCGAAAATCATATTGATTTCGTCCTTCTCTGCAAGAAGCTTCTTTATTGCAGCAACAGTATCTGCAGCAGCAACAGCGCCAAGTTCTGAACGAGACTCGCAAAGCTTGATATTAAGCTTATCAGCTTTCATTTCTTTAATCATTTTTTATTCAACTCCTAAATTTTTAGTCAGTATAAGTCGCTATTTATTATTTTATATGTAAATTAGTCCAATGTCAAGCAGAAAGTAGCAGTTTTAACTTTTATTTATATCTGCAACTTTCATTAATAAAAAAGTTATATCTTACGGTATCAGCACACATCCGCGCACCTTTTCTGAACTGACCGGTTCTGCAACAAACACATCTGCATACCGTCTGCCAAGTTTCCACTTTACCCCTTCCGCTTCTTCACGGTTCGTGAATATCCCGAACACTGCACTGCCGCTGCCGGTCATCGCCGCGCAAAGTGCACCGCCGTCAAGAAGGACGTTTTTTATACGAGCAACATCCCTCACATCAGCAGACACAACCGGTTCAAAAACATTATATACATTCGCCGCAACCGATGAGATATCACCCTTTTCTATCGCAGAAAGCATCATCGCCGTATCCGGATGCTTTTCTATGGGATGATTGTCGATTTCAGCAAAAACCGCTTTAGTCGACATCCCGCGTGCAGGCTTCGCTATAACGAAAAAACAACCCAGAAGTGAGCGAAGTTCGGTCATAGCCTCTCCCTTTGCACAGGCAAGAGCTGTACCTCCCATAAGACAAAACGGGACATCCGCACCCACGGTAAGTCCCACCGCGCACAGCTCTTCATCCGAAAGCGGGAAATCGCACAACTCGTTAAGCAACCGCAGCACTGCGGCACCGTCAGCACTTCCACCTGCCATTCCGGCGCTTGACGGTATCCGTTTTTCTACCGCAATCGCTATTCCGCCACAGTTTATTCCCGTAGCATCAAGAAACGCGCGTGCCGCTTTCACGGCAATATTGCGCTCATCGTTAGGTATATACGATATATTCGATATACACGATATATCTCCGCCGCAGCCTATTCTTACAGCAACGGAATCACAGAGCGACACACTCTGCATCACCATTTCCAGATCGTGATATCCGTCATCAAGCAACCCCAAAACGTCAAGCGTTAAATTAAGCTTTGCATAAGCCTTTGCAAAACCGTATCTCATAGTATCACACCCACACCGTTAAAGTGACTGCACAAATTCCTCTATTCTCGCCAGAGCCTTCGCAATATTTTTCATCGAAGCCGCATAACAGCATCTGACAAAGCCTTCGCCGCTCTCGCCGAACGCATTGCCCGGAATTACCGCCACGTGCTTTTCCTGAAGCAGACGCATGCAGAACTCATCCGAGGTAAGACCCGTCGATTTTATGCACGGAAACATATAGAACGCACCCTGCGGCATAGCGCATGTAAGCCCTATCGCATTGAATCTGTCACACATAAAGCGGCGGCGCTGGTTATATTCCTCGCGCATTGCTTCTATATCCTTATCACCGTTGTTAAGCGCCTCAACCGCGGCAAACTGAGCCATAGTGGGCGCCGACATGATTCCATACTGATGAATACGTGTCATAACCGCAGCAATCTCGTGCGGTGCGCATGCATATCCAAGACGCCATCCTGTCATTGCATAGGATTTTGAAAATCCGTTTACTACAACGGTGCGTTCACGCATACCGTCAATTGATGCAATCGAGACGTGCTTTGTCCCATACGTAAGCTCGGAGTATATTTCATCGGAAATAACCATAAGGTCATGCTTTATAATAACCTTTGCAAGAGCTTCAAGCTCATGCTTTTCAAGAATTGCACCGGTAGGATTGTTGGGATAAGGAAGAACAAGCAATTTACTCTTCGGAGTTATCACAGCTTCAAGCTTTTCCGGAGTAAGCTTAAAATCGTCCTCTACTACCGTTGCAACATGAACCGGAACACCGCTCGCAAGCGATGCAATAGGTCCGTAACAAACAAACGACGGTTCCGGCACGATAACCTCGTCACCCGGATTTATAAGCGCACGCATAGCAAGGTCAATAGCCTCGCTTCCGCCGACGGTAACAACAACCTCATCCTTTGGATCATAAGAAAGCGAAAACGAACGCTTCATATAATCGGTTACAGCCTGGCGAAGCTCCATTGTTCCCGCGTTCGGGGTGTAGTATGTATAGCCCTTTTCAAGAGATGCAATACCTGCATCACGGATATGCCACGGCGTGACAAAATCCGGCTCGCCTATCCCAAGTGAAATAACATCACTTCCCGATATCAAATCAAAATATTTACGAATTCCCGAAGGTTTTATACTGCTTGCACGGGATGACAGTTTTGTATTATAGTCCATAACATATTTCCTCCGGAATTATTAAAACGCATATCCGCGTTCCTGATTTTTTTCTGTGTTCGTATACATAACGCCTTTGTCTTTGAACTTTTTAAGCACAAAGTGAGTTGCTGTGCTTGTGACATATTCAAGCGGCGCAATCTTGTCTGACACAAATCCCGCAACCTCGCGCAAGGTCTTACCGTGGATTGTGATGGCAAGATCATATGCGCCGGACATAAGATACACGCTCTCAACCTCTTCATACTGGCTCATACGCTCTGCAATGCGCTCAAAGCCCTGTCCGCGCTGGGGAACAACCTTTATCTCGATAAGTGCCGTAACGCCCTCATCGCCGACCTTATCCCAGTCGATAAGAGTCTTATAGCCCGCGATAATGTCCTTCTCCTCATATTCTTCAATGGCGGCGGCAACATCCTCAACCTTCATATCAAGCGAAGACGCAATCTGCTCCGCAGACATTTTCGCATCTTTTTCAAACAATTCCAAAATAGCGTTTTTCAAAGCACTTCTCTCCTTTTTTATATAATATATCTATTATACTAAATTTAACTTTTTGATGCAATAGATTTTTTATTTTTTCCAAGCCTTGCAAAATATGTGAATTTGGTATACAATAAAGATATAACTTTTTCGGAGGTTTTATTACAAATGA
>JAFQGO010000099.1:0-7675 GCA_017398225.1 Oscillospiraceae bacterium
ATAAAACAAAGTGATTGTCTTATAGAAGCTATTCAAAAAAGAGAAACAGATACAAGAACTACGGAATTATTGTATACTTTTGGGATAGGAATTGCGGGTGTACACCCTTTGTGTATCCTAATACATCAGCATGTTGTACTTTAGAAATGTCATTTTGTATTTGAATTATTTATTATTTTTGTTTCAAAACCAAAATACTTAAAGCAGTTTCACGGTATCTATGATAAAATATGGTGATGTTCCTTGGTGTAAATTTGAATAATTTCTAAAATATTAAGTTCATAATGAGGTGTAATGCAAATGAATTTATCAGTACAAGATGCTATTCGTTTAACTGTAGGTTTCAGTAAATTGACGAATGGATATTTAGTAGACGAACCAATTGTTGATACCTTAGCCTGTAATTTCATAGAGGCTGGTTATGCATCGGTAGATAAAGATGTTCCGCTAAGATATTGTTTAACTCAAGAAGGAATAGAAATACTCAACCCATATATTACGAAAGTCTTTGATGATTTTATTGGATTTATTAAAAAAACAGAACTGGATAGTTATGATGATGTTTCAATCCAATGGTTTATAGACAATTATGCACTTGAAAGAACATTAGCAGAAAATCTTTATTGGTACTTTACATATACGTCAAAAAGATTTGGATATGAAGTGTCTGAATATAGTCAGGGAAAACGCAGAATGTTTCATTTTGAAAAAATTAAATAAGGCAACCTCTCAAACAACGAAGAGTACAGCTTTTATTGCCGTACTCTTTTCATTTTAGTATTACTTCCCGACGCAGAAGCGGCTGAAAATTTCGTTGATTATCGTATCCTGCGCAGAATTGCCGGTTATTTCACCGAGAATATTTATTGCAGCCTCAATATCGCTGACGGCAAGATCAGCGTAAATCCCGCCGGCAAATGCGTCTGCGGCGGCGCGTATGCGCTCTTCCGCACGGTTGAGCGTTGATGCGTGGCGGGGATTGGTAAGCGTCCTTCCGTCGCAGGGAATATCTGAAACGTTAAAAATTTCGCATATCTTATTAACAACGGCGCGTGTTCCGGTGTTCAGCTTTGCGGATATTTCGATAACCGGAAGGTTGCCGAAAACGCTTCTGTCTATGACCGTGCCGAGATCGTTCTTGTTTATAACGCAAAGGCTTCTCGCGCCCTTTGCAAGATCGAGTGTCTGCATATCATATTCATCAAGAGGTGAGCTTCCGTCAAATACGGCAACCACGATATCGGCATCGCGTGCCGCCGCTTCGCTTCTCTCGATACCAAGCCTTTCCGGTTCGGTGTCGGCATTGCGGAGTCCCGCGGTGTCGATGAGGTGGAGTGCAACGTTTCCTGCACGTAGGGATTCTTCCACCGTATCGCGCGTTGTCCCCTCTATATCGGTAACAATGCTTCGCTCGGTGCCGAGCAGTGCGTTCAGAAGTGAGGATTTTCCGACATTCGGCCGCCCGATAAGCGCAACACGGATTCCTTCGCGGAAAATTCTGCCGGAGGAATATGTTCCGGCAAGCGCTTTTGCGCTGTCAGCGCAGGCGTATAGCCGTGCGGCAAGCTCATCGCGCTCCGTCTGTTCAATTTCGTCATCGGGATAATCGACAAACGCATAAAATTCTGCGGCTATGGAAGTGAGAGAAGCCGAAATTGCGGAAATTTCGCAGCCTAACCGTCCGTTCATCTGCTCGGCGGCATTTTTTGCGGCAAGCTCGGTTTCCGAGTCGATAAGGTCAATTACAGCCTCTGCCTGAGTTAAGTCCATTTTCCCGTTTAAGAATGCCCGGCGGGTAAACTCACCTGCAGCTGCGGGGCGCGCACCGGCGTGAAAGAGGGAGGAGAGAACGGTTCTCAGAACGGCGGTTGAGCCGTGGCAGTAAAGCTCGGCAGAGTCCTCTCCGGTAAAGCTTGCGGGGGCTTTGAAAAATACGCCCATGCCGTAGTCGCAGACCTCGCCGCTTTCCGAAAGCATTTTCCCCGTGACCATTTTGCGCGGCTCGGAGATATCGCCGGAAAAGACTTTTTTTGTAATCTCAAAGGCGTTATCACCCGAGATGCGTATTATGCCTATTGCGCTTTTGGAAGGCGGGGTTGCAACCGCCGCAATTGTATCGCTCATAAATAAGATAACCGCGCGCGTTATCAGCACGGTTTTCTCCTTTCAGATAAGTTTGATGTCAGTTTCGTCTTGCAACATAGAAAATGCGTTGCTCATCATCAGCGGGGGGATTTTCGGAAAGCTCTCCGAAAACAGCAAGAAGGGAAAATTCCGCATTTTCAAGCGCGTTTTTTATCTCATCGTATGAATGGGTACGCTCTGTGTGTTCCTCCTGCTCCCTTGACCACAGCTCGCCGCAGCTTTTGAATATATCATAAAAAAACGTGCACAGCTGCGAGTCTTTGTCGTATTCCGCGCTCCATGTGCAGAAGAAATCCTCGCTTTCGCGAAGAAACACTGAGCCGTCAAGATTTCGGAATTTTGCATCGGTATTCACATCGAATATAAAAAGCCCGCCGGGACGGATAAAAAACTTGAGCCGCGAGAAAGCCTGACTGAGAAGCTCATAGCTTGTGAGATAATTTATGCTGTCAAGGCAACACACCGCGGCATCAACGGTGCCGTAAAGGTCAAGCTCTTCCATGCTCTGGTGCAGAAACATCGGCGGAGTTCCGGAAACTGTCCACGCCTTTGCCTGAGCTTCAGCGAGCATATCCTCAGAGGCGTCCGTGCCGATGACCTCAAACCCGCGCTCGGCTAAAATTACCGAGAGAGAGCCTGTGCCGCAGGCAAGGTCAAGGACGTCATGTATTCCGTCTTTGTCGGAATATTTATCAAAAAGACCGGTGAGATAGTCTGCCCATAGCGAATAGCGGACATCGCCGGTAAACTCATCGTAGCATTCTGCGAGTGAAGTATAGCTGCTCATAATTTTTCCTCCGGTCGGGATGATTGTATATTAGCTTTTGTTGTTTTGCGTTGTTTATATTGCAGCTTGCCGAGCAATGTGAAGTATCCGATAAGGGTTACGGCAAAAGCACCTATGGCATCAATTATGATATCCTTCATAGTATCGCCGAGGGCGGCGTGACCGATAAGCTCGGTTCCGTCAGAAAGACGGAATTTTTGCATATTCAGACCGAAAATTGCATCGCCGGTAAATTCGTATATTTCCCACAGTGCGCCCACAGCGAGTGCAAAGCAAAAAGCAAACAAGCATATAAAAAGCGGACTTAAGGTGACGTGTATTTTTTCAGAGTCATTCAGTATTCGTACAAGCGTAAAGCCGAGGGCGCCGAGCATAGAGCCTGAAAAAGCATGGAGAATGGTATCCCAGTGGGGGATGAGATAATAAAAGTTTCTTACTTCGCCGAGGTATATGGCACAGTACAGGAAGATAAAATAAAGAATACTCATATAGTTTGGAAGTTCAAACGACCATTTGCGCTCAATAAGCGCAGGAAGTCCGATAACAAGAAGACCGAGACAGCATTGGATAAGCATAAGAACATAGTCGCTGCGCACGTGAGTTCCCATATCCGGAACAGGAACACGCTCGGGGGTTATTGCAATTTTTACAACAGCATATCCTATCGACAGAAAAAGAGTAATAAAAACAAATATGCCGATACCGCGCTTCCAATTGATTTTCTTTTTCACAGCAGTCACCACCTTTATAAAAATTATATATTATCGGGATAAAATTGTCAATAAATCCCGAAATATATACTTGCACAAATTGCGATATACATATATAATATACAATGGATGAAAATAAAGGACGTGGAATTGTATTGACATATATAGTAATCGACCTTGAATGGAATCAAGCGAGAAGCAACCGCGATGTCGTTGAAGACAGCGCGGGCAATAAGCTTTACGGGGAGATAATTCAGATAGGAGCTGTAAAGCTTGGAGCGGACTTGAAAATTGCGGATGAGCTGAAAATAAATGTGCGCCCGAGGTATTATAAGCTGATTCACAGAAAAGTGCGCCAGATAACAGGCATAAATCAGGATGATCTTGAAAAAGGCGAAGAGTTCCGGAATGCGATGCAGACTCTTCGTGCATGGTGCGGAGAGGATTTTGCATTCCTTACGTGGGGACCCGATGATATAAGGATTCTTAGGCGTAATATAGAAATGTACGGTGATGATTCCTCGTGGGCAGAAACATGGTTTAATCTTCAGACGATATACAATATACAGACGCAATCCGGAGATAATCAGAAATCCCTTGCCACTGCAATGGAGCATTTTAATATCGTGCCCGAAGAACCTCTTCACGATGCTCTCAATGACGCTTATTACACAGCGCTTGTTGCCGAGCGGCTTGATATCATACAGGGAATAGCAGACCTTCTTCAGGCAGAGCGCCGGCGCACCGTCCTTGATGAAACACAGCCGCTTCTTGCAGAAGTGTATTCCGGATATAAACTGCGCCGTGAGATATTCCGCGACAAAGAGGCAACAAGCGTCCGGTGCCCGGAGTGCGGAAAAGAGTGCTTGGATGCAAAGAAATGGGTGAGCGAAAAAAACGACAGTTATATTACGCTGGCTTCCTGCCCGGAGCACGGAGAATATATTGCACGTATGACCGTAACGAAGAGCGGATCTATCAACAATGTGTCAAAGATTGTTTACGCGGCTGGCGGGGGTGCGGCGCTGTTTTATTCAAAGCGGGCAAAGAAGGAAGAAATGCGGAAAAACCGCAGAAAAAAGAAGGTTAAGAGTGTATCTCCGCGAAAAAAAGCAAATTCTGTTGAAAAAAGTTGAAAAATATGATATAATTGAAAGCATATTTGTGGGATGAGTATATGCGGTGAAAATTGCAAATTAAGGGGATAAAGTATTTATGGGAGAAAAAAATAAGCGCAGGCGCCGCTTTGGGGATCGTTATGACGGTTACAGGGTAAAAAACTTAGACCCTGTTTTTACTGTTATTCCTCATATTATGCGCACACGGCTTGACAGCCAGATTTTTTTTGAAGAGCAGATAGACATTTCGGGGCTTCGCAAGTTCATCGTCGAGAACCGGAAGGATATACCGGGGCTTTCGATGTATCATTTTTTTGTTGCGGCGCTTGTCAGAACCGTCGCACAGCGTCCTCGCGTGAACCGCTTTGTCAGCGGAAGAAAAATTTTTGCGAGGAACTACATAAGAGTATCGCTTACCGTGAAAAAATCCATGCATGAAGACGGTGAGGAGGGAAACCTCACGCCGGATTTTGAACCCACCGACACATTGCAAGATGTAACGGAAAAGTTTAATGCCGCGCTTGCAGAGGTGCGGGCTGAGGAGGAAGCAACAGCGAGCGGAAATGATACGGATGCTATAGTAAAGCTGTTGAATTACCTTCCCGGTTTTCTTATAAAATTTGTTGTGTGGGCAATCCGCTCTCTCGATTCCGTCGGACTTATGCCGAAGATAATAAATAAGGTGAGCCCGTTCCATTCGTCCGTGTTTGTAACGAATGTCGGTTCAATCGGGCTTAATCCGGTGTATCATCATTTGTATGAGTTTGGTACAACGTCTATGTTTATGGCAATCGGAAAAAAAGAAATTGTGAATACGTTAAACCGTGACGGAACGCTTGAGCATAAGCATGTTATAAATATGCGCTTTGTTCTTGATGAGAGAATTTGTGACGGATATTATTTCGCATCTGCCATAAAGCTGTTTAAGCATTACGTTAAAAATCCGGAGCTTCTTCTCGCTCCGCCCGATTACATAGGCGAGGATGCCTGATTCTTTCAAAGAACAGTCTCGGAACTCATAAAAAAGAAAAACAAAAGCCCGCACAATCGGAAAATCTCCGACCGTGCGGGTTGATATTTTGTTGTTTTTACCTTTTCTCAGAGATGTCGTTTACGGGAGAGTCGAGGAATGTTATGGTGTAGGTGCGGTAATTGTTGGTGTTAAGATATCGCAAAATGCGAGTCAACGCACCGGTATGAATATCCGTGTCGGAAAGCGTAAGCACCGGAACAGAGGCGGACGTTGCTTCGAGGCGTGAAATTACGGAGCTGTACACGCGTGACGCGGTATTTCCCTGCGGGGATATATGCCCGTCCCAAATGCGGTAGCCGAGTGATATGATGTGGTCAACCGCGTCTTTTGAAAGGTTTTTGCTGCCACCGGGAACACGCAGAAGGCGTGTTTTTATTTTTACGGCTTCAAAAAGATTTTCATTCGCAAGGTCAAGTGCCGTTGTCAATGTATCTCCTCCGGTGGAGAAGTCAGAGTCGCCGTTCTGAGAAAGTGTGCCTATGGCGTGTCCGGCTGCGAAAGCACGGCGCAGCTCGTTGTCATATTCGGGAATTACATTGCCCTGCACAAAAAAGGTTGCACGATATCCGTAACGTGAAAGCGCGTCGAGTATGCTTTTGAAGTTTTTACCGTCAGTTATATTGAAAGAAAGCCTTATGTTTTTACGCGTCACTTCCTCCTCCGGATGATCATCCGGTTGCGGTTGTGGTTGGGGAGCAACGCTGCCGGTATTTTGCTGTTCCTTGCTCGCTTTGTATGCGGCGAGAAGATCCGGAATCTCGTTCTGAGCGATATATATAAACATATTGTTCGGAATATCGCTTGAGCGCTTTATGCGTATCATGGGAAGCTCGGAAAGATACGTATATTCAAAACCGAGCATCTGAGCTGTGAACTGGACAGGAACATAAACCGTTCCGGATGCGGCAAAGGAAACTGCTTTATACGGTATTTTTTCCGTGGCGGTATACGCAACTGTTTTGTTGAGGTCGAATATAAGAGTTGTGTCCCATGTGTACAAAACGAGCATTCTCTCTGCTGCATTATAAGAGCTGTTGACATTGAGGTTTCCTTTTGTGAAGCACTGATAATCTATGTACCACACGCCGCTGGAGCGTATCGGCATCGCATCGGTAAGCGGAAGCACCGTGTTTCCTGCGGCAACAAATACCTCACCCTCGCCGCTTGCCGGCAACGCAAACAGCAAAGTGAAAATACACACTACAAGGATTAAAGCCACTGTTTTTTTCAAAGTAAATCCCCCCTTTACACCTTATATTATACAGTTTCAGCACGTATTTTGCAATATACAAATTTTTTGAAGCTAAGAAAGGTAATACTTTGCGGGGGAATTTCATATTCTCACATAGAACGGAGTGAGGATATGAAAACAGGTTCGCAAATAATACAGGCGGTGAACGGTACGCTGTGGGGAGTACCGATGCTCGTGTTGCTTATGGGATGCGGGGTGTATCTGACGTTTGCCTTGCACGCTTTTCAGCTTACGCGGGCACGTATGTGGATGCGGGAGACCTTCGGCTCGCTGTTCGGAAAAAAGAACGGGCATGGAAACGGAATTTCGCCGTATCGCGCCGTCAGCTCTGCGCTTGCATCCTCGATAGGCACGGGGAATATAGTGGGTGTCGCAACGGCAATTGCTGCGGGAGGTGCGGGTGCCGTTTTCTGGATGTGGGTGTCGGCAACCTTTGGAATGGCGATAAAATATGCAGAAATACTCCTTGCCGTAAAGTTCCGACGTAAAGACAAAAGCGGATATCACGGAGGACCTATGTATTACATCGAAGAAGGTCTCGGGAAGGGATACAAATGGCTTGCCGTGATGTTCGCTTTTTCGGGAATGCTTGCCTGCCTTGGTATGGGGGCTATGAATCAGTCAAGCTCA
>JAFQGO010000100.1:0-5648 GCA_017398225.1 Oscillospiraceae bacterium
GAATCGACCCCGCATGTATTAATGCATCCATCTCCGAGGAGCAGGCGGCAACTACCGACTTCATTATAGGAAACATCTATCCGCATCTTGACCCGACACTGTATCTTGAATTCTCGGCAGATGACAGCAAAACTCTTGCAGACCTCAACACATCAATAGATACTTATGTTCGCGAAAACCTTCAGAAGTTTATTATCGGTCAGCGTCCGCTCAGTGAATGGGAGACCTTCCGCAATGAGTTTTCAGAACTTCCGGTGACAGAACTTCTTGCACTGTACGAAAAGGTATACAATAACGTAAAATAAACGAGAAGATAGGTTTTTGTGTATTACGAAGATGACAGCATCACCGAAAAAATAAGGAGGGGGAAATGAAAAAAATTGATATTCATTGTCATGTAGCTGCTTTTCCGCAGTATCAGAATCCGGACAATCCTTACAATAACCTCAGCGCGGAAGGTTTTATCGCGGAGCATAACAAGCTCGATGTTGATTTTGGCGTAATCCTTCCTATCGTTTCTCCGGAGTGTTCAAGCGGAACAGGGTCGAATTTTATGGCAAAGCTTGTCGCAGACCGGTTCCCTGAACATTTTACATGGTTTTGTAATCTCGATCCGAGAGGAGGAAGGAATAGCAGTACAACCGACTTCTCTCGTTACTTGAATCATTATAAGAGACTTGGCGCAAAAGGGGTAGGTGAGCTTACTGCGAGCTTGTATGCAGATGACCCGATGATGGACAATCTTTTCAGGCATTGTGCCGAGTGCGATATGCCGGTGCTTATTCATATAGCTCCGCAACCCAGTGGCGCATACGGCATTGTGGACGATTTAGGACTTCCGAGAATAGAAAAAATGCTGAAGAAGCATCCCGGTCTGAAACTTATAGGGCATTCAATGTGTTTCTGGAGTGAAATTTCAGCCGATAATACAAACGAAACAAGGAACAAATATCCTAAGGGTAAGGTGAAGGAAGGAAGGCTCGCAGAGCTTATGCGTGAGTATGGCAACCTTTATTGCGACCTTTCTGCCGGAAGCGGTGCAAACGCAATGATGCGCGATCCTGAGTATGCTGCCGGATTTATGGCTGAGTTTTCCGACAGAATATACTATGGCTCGGATATTTGTTATGCGGGACAGAAATTCCAGTATGAATTTGATGAGTTTCTGACCGGAATGGTGAGTAGCAAGATGTTGAGCCGGGATGACTATGAAAAAATAATCCGAAAAAATGCCGAAAGGCTTCTCGATGTAAAGGAATAGAAGATTTATATATCAAAAAAGACAATTTTACTTAAAAGGGATTGCGGCAAAATTCATTTTGCCGCAATCCCTTTTAAGTATTAAATCGGAAAATAGTTTAATGGTGGTGATGATGGTGGTGATGGTGAACATCGTGGGAGCAGACTTTAACCGAGCAATGTCTTTCGTGACAATGCTCATTTTCGTCTTCGAGCTCAAGCGTCACATGGGATATTCCGAGTTCGTGTAATTCCCTGCGGATTTTATGCTTGATTTCGTGATTGTCTGCGTTGGTAACGATATGCATAGTGGCATAATTATTCTGACCGTCCATAGTCCAGACGTGAATATGGTGAACATCAATAACACTGTCAATACTCATAATATGTTCTCTGATTTCGTTGACATCAATATTGTGAGGGGTTTTTTCAAGGAATATATCAATTATTTCTTTTAAGGTTTTTGCGGCATTAAAGAAAATAAATGCGGCAACACCAATGGACATAATCGGGTCAATAAGCAGAAAGCCGGTGGATTTGATAACGATTGCACCAATCAGAACGATTATCCATCCGAGCACATCTTCAAGCATATGAAGATTTACGGCTTTCTGGTTGAGAGAATCGCCGTGGCGTGTGAAAAATGCCGCTGCAGCATTTACTAAAGCACCAATTACGGCAAATATTATCATTCCGTTGTAATTTATGGGAGTAGGAGTGATTATTCTGCCGATAGCATTGTAAATAACTGTGACAGAACCGAATAAGAGGATAAATGCGGAAATACTGCCGCCGATTACGGAGTATCTTGCGTATCCGTAAGTGTATTTCCCGTCAGGCGCTCTTTTGCTTTTTCTTTCAAGAAAATAGGATATACCAATGCTTGCGGCATCACCTACATCGTGCAGAGCATCTGATATGATGGCAACGCTTCCGGTATAAATTCCGCCAAAGAATTCAAAAAACGAAAAACACAAATTTAAAATAAACGCTATTAAAATATTTTTTTCTGTTTTCATAATGTCCTCCTGTTGACCTGTGCATGCATTTATGATACAATACATATAATACTGAACATGTAGTTCGGTATTATATTATCAGTAATCAGTCATAATATCAACATATAATATGCTGCGTTTGTTCGTTACCGAACATTTGACTTAATTTGTATGGAGGAAAAAATTGTGGACAGGCGCCAAAGAAAGACAAGAGAAGCCATATTCCGCGCATTTATCAGTCTTTTATCCGAAAAGGATTTTGAACAAATTACAGTTGCGGAAATCATAGAAGCTGCCGATGTGGGCAGAGCAACATTTTATGCTCATTTTGAGACGAAGGATTCTCTGTTAAAGGAATTGTGCGGAGAGCTTTTTTGTCATATTTTTGATGCGACGGGCAGACATTGTGATCACAGGCATATTTTTGATTGTACTGCGCCGGACTCTGTTTTTCTGCATTTGCTGCAGCATTTGCAGAAAAATGACAACAACATTTTAGACTTGCTTTCAAGCCGGAATAATGAATTGTTTTTGCGATATTTCAAAAACAATCTTGTTAAGCTTGTTGAAAGTCAATTACCTTTGTTTGAATCCGAAAAAAGCAGGAAGTTACCCGAGAGTTATCGGATAAATCATATCACATCAACTTTCGTGGAAACGGTAAGATGGTGGATTGACAACGGAAAAAAGGAATCTCCGGAGGTAATTGCGGAATATTTCTTTTTGGCTTTATAGCAGATGTAAGGTTGTAACCGTATTTTTATTTCGGGAGAGACCGCAGAGAAAATCGCAATGCGTATAAGAGCATATTGAGGAGTAAGAGAAAGTGAAAAGGGACATTATAATTAATATATCATCCGACGGTGAGCTTTTAAAGCTTTTGTATGAAGAATTGAAAAATCTTCCGCGGGGAAAAGTGAAATCCTATCTTGAACACCGGCAGGTGCTTGTAAACGGCGTTGTAACAACGAAATTCAACCATCCGTTAAGAACGGGAGATACCGTCAAAATACTGCTTGGAGAGGGAACGCAGACAAAGCGCGGACTTCAGATAATATATGAGGATGAATATCTTCTCGCGGTCAACAAGCCGGCAGGGCTGCTTACCGTTGCAACCGACGGAGAGAAAATCCGCACGGCGTATGCCGCGCTTTCCGAAATGCGGCGCGGGGATATCTTCGTTGTTCACCGTCTTGACCGCGACACGTCCGGCGTGCTTCTTTTTGCGAAGAGCGCGAAGATTCGTGATGCGCTGCAGGAGGATTGGAATGAGCGCATAAGCCTGCGTGAATATCTTGCAATATGCGAGGGAAGCTTTGATAAGAAGAAGGGGAGATGCGACAGCCTTATTGCGGAAAACCGTGCGCACGTTATGTACTCCGCGCGTGAGGGTAAGCGAGCAATAACAGATTATGAAGTGATAAGCGAGCGGGCGGGATTTTCGCTTGTGCGCGTAAGGTTACAGACCGGGCGCAAAAATCAGATCCGTGTGCATATGAAGGAGCTTGGAAACCCTGTTGTCGGGGATAAAAAATACGGCTCGTCTTCAAATCCTGTCGGAAGGCTCGGGCTTCACGCATCGGCACTGGGCTTTGTTCATCCCGTAACGGGAAAAGAGATAGTTATAAAAGCTTCTGCGGAGCGGAAATTTGCGCTTCCTAAAAAATAATTCAGGAATGGGTATAAAATATGAGCAATCAGTTTGAGAGACGCTACGGGCTGTTTACGGCGATTTGTCTTGTTGTCGGAATAGTTATCGGCAGCGGTGTATTCTTTAAAGCACAGGAAATTCTGGAAAAGACGGGCGGAAATATGCCGCTTGGCATAATTGCGTGGATAATCGGCGGCTTTGTAATGCTTTCCTGCGTACTCGCTTTTTCATCTATGGCGCAGAAATATGAAAAGGTAAACGGTATTGTAGACTATGCCGAGGCAACGCTCGGGGAAAATTATGCATATTTCATCGGGTGGTTTCTCGCAACGTTTTACTACCCCACCCTCACAATGGCACTTGCATGGCTTTCGGCGCGGTATACGCTTGTTTTCATAACCTCCGTAAATCCGGATATTCCGCTTCTGATTCCGGCAACGGAGGGTGGCTGTGCCGTTGGCCCGGAGTGTATGGTGCTTGCTATGGTATTTATGATTCTTGCCTTTTCCGTAAATGCGCTTTCTCCGCGTCTTGCCGGAAAGCTGCAGGTGAGCACAACGCTTATAAAGCTTGTGCCGCTCGGCGTTATGGCGGTCGGCGGAATAATATACGGCATTGCAACCGGCGGGCTTGCACATAACTTCACAACACCCGCTGCGGGCGTTTCGGTTGTTGATAATCCTTTGCTTGCATCGGTATGCGCCACGGCGTTTGCGTATGAAGGCTGGATAATTGCTACATCAATTAATTCCGAGCTTAAAAATTCAAAGAGAAACCTTCCGATTGCGTTGATTGCAGGGTGTATTATTATAATCAGTGTTTATGTTCTGTATTTCGTGGGAGTTGCGGGAGGCGCGACAAACCGCGAGCTGATTGACCATGGCGCAACAGTTGCGTTTACAAATCTTTTCGGGAACGTCTTCGGTAATATTCTCAATCTGTTTATCGCAATATCGTGCATAGGTACGCTTAACGGACTTATGCTCGGCTGCAGCCGCGGAGCGTATTCTCTTGCGGTGCGCGAAGAGGGTCCGGCACCGCACATATTCAAAACAATTGACGAGGACACGAATATGGCAACAAATTCGTCCGTGTTCGGGCTTATCTGTGTTGTTCTGTGGTATGCTTATTTTTATTTCACAAACATTGCGGGTGACGGCGTAGGATTTTTGGTGTTTGACCCAACGGAGCTTCCGATTCTTACGATGTATGCACTGTATATTCCGATATTCATCGCGTGGATGAGAAAGGCAAAAGACGAAAACGCGCTGCGGAGATTTGTTGTTCCGGCGCTTGCGGTTTGCGCATCTGCGTTTATGATTTATGCAACGGTGCGCGCACATAAGCTTGCGTGCGTGTGGTATCTCATCGTATTCGCCGTGTTTATGACGCTTGGGCTTTTGCTTAAAAATCAAAGAAAGAAAAACTGAAGTGAATGAAAAACATCAGCTGACTTACTTGACAAGTCGGCTGATGTGTATTAAAATTATATAGGTAATTGCCTGCATAGTTAAATGGATATAATAAACCCCTCCTAAGGGTTAGTTACAGGTTCGATTCCTGTTGCGGGTGCCAAAACTCCCTGTGCAAAAGCACAGGGAGTTTTAACTCGTTAAAAACAAGAAAATGCTTGTATTATGGCAGAGAATATGGTAGAATATAGTATCATATTACAGAAAAGGATAGATGAGTATGTCAAACGAAAACAGAAGCAGCTTTACCGGCAAGATAGGCTTTGTTCTTGCTGCTGCGGGCTCGGC
>JAFQGO010000101.1:0-13453 GCA_017398225.1 Oscillospiraceae bacterium
CTCTCCGGCGGCGGGATAATGATAAATCTCGGGGCGCATTGCCTTGATAAAATGAAGTATTTTTCCGGCTCCGAAATTGATGAGATACACGGTCAGGTACATATCCGCGAAGGGTTTGACTGTGAGGACAGTGCACAGTGCTTTGTCAAGATGAAGAACGGGGTTACCGGTGTCATAAACCTTATCGGTCATACTGCAGCTTCCATGAATCCTACAACTGTCTATCTCACACGCGGCGAAATCCGCATTGGTGGCAAGCTTGAGTATTGCGGAGCAGACGGAGTGTTTAAAACAGAGGAGATAGGCGGCTCGGGTATGCCTCTGCAAATAAAGGCTGTTGTTGAAACTCTCAAGAAAGGCGAAAAAACACCGTTTATAGGCGGAGATTACGGCCTTGACATCGTTCGCGCAATAAAGAAGCTTTACGGAGAAGCTTAGTTGGCTTGGAGATAAATGGCGCAGACCGCGTAAAACGAGAAGGGGAATCCAATAATAAAAAGATTCGATTTTACATTTTAGTGTAAAGTCGGATTTTTTAATTCGTAATAAACAAAAGAATACCTATAATATATTTTGATTTAGAAATCGTTTTCGAAATTTTGAATTGTTTTATTTTGAATTAAGTTGACAAGTCAAAATAATTATATTAAAATATAATTGAAATTTTTAGATAAGAAGGTGATACTGTGCAAAGAGCCGGAGAATATATCACAAATTTAAGCGGAGAGGCTGAGTATAAGTCGTTTCGTCCTGCACCGCTGCCGGTAGAAATAAATATGGATGCAGAGATGATTTCCCTGCTTACAGATGCGACAAAGGCTTTAGCAATATTAGATACATTGTCGAGCTATATTCCTAATATGAATTTATTTGTGTCTATGTATGTACGTAAAGAAGCATTATTATCATCACAGATTGAAGGAACACAGGCAACTTTGGAAGATGTATTGGATCCATTGATTGAAAAAAATGCAAATCAAAATGTAGCTGATGTAATTAATTATATAAAAGCAACCGAGTTTGCTCTTGAGAGACTAAACTCACTCCCCCTATGCAGCAGACTCATAAAAGAAACTCATGAAGTTTTAATGAAAGATGTACGAGGACAGGAAAAAAATCCGGGAGAATTCAGATATTCTCAAAACTGGATTGGTGCTGCGGGCAGTACATTAAAAAATGCACGATATATTCCACCTAATCCCGAAGATATGAAACAGGCAATGTCTGATTTAGAAAAATATATAAATTCAGATGATGAACCGGATTTGTTGATTCAGGCAGCCTTAATTCATTATCAATTTGAAACAATACATCCGTTTTTGGATGGTAATGGTCGTGTTGGAAGATTGCTAATTACTCTGTTTTTAATGGAGAAAAAGAGATTAAATACTCCTGCACTCTATATATCTTATTACCTCAAAAATAATCGAATTGAGTATTATGACCGTATGAGTGAAGTGAGAAACAAGAACAATTACGAACAATGGATAAAATTCTTTCTTCGTGCAATCAAAGAATCCTCAGAAGATGCAGTTGAAACAATTAACAAATTATCTGAATTGCACGATAAAAATGTTGCAATTATAGAAAAAATGGGCAGAGCTTCAAAAACCGCAAAAGAGATTTTTGATTATCTTGAAAAAAATCCCATTATAGACATCAAGAAAACATCAGAAGAATTATCACTTGCATTCAGTACTGTTTCTGCGAGTGTAAAACGACTTGAAGAATGCGGAATACTTGTGAAGACAAATAACGCAAACCGTAATCGAGTGTTTGCTTATGAAGATTATCTTGAGATTTTGAGAAAAGATACGCAATATCTTTGAGATAAAAATATTTGACTTTTTCATACGTTTAAAGTATAATTTAATGTTGTAGAAATCAAAGGAGAAATGACGTATATGAAATTAGGTATAGTAGGACTTCCGAATGTCGGAAAGAGCACGCTTTTTAACGCGATAACGAATGCGGGGGCAGAGGCGGCAAACTATCCGTTCTGCACGATTGAGCCGAATGTCGGAACCGTAACCGTGCCGGATGAGCGCGTAGACAAGCTTTCCGAGCTTTACGACACGGAGAAAACAACATATGCGACGGTTGAGTTTGTTGACATTGCAGGGCTTGTGAAAGGCGCGGCATCGGGCGAAGGTCTCGGAAACAAGTTCCTGTCGCACATCCGCGCGGTTGATGCAATAGTTCACGTTGTGCGTTGCTTTGCGGATGATAACATCGTTCACGTTGAGGGCGGTATTGACCCGATTCGCGATGTTGACACGATTAATTACGAGCTTATTCTTTCTGATATCGAGATGCTTGAGCGCCGGCTTGACAAAACGCGCAAGGCGGCAAAGGGTGATAAGTCTCTTCTTATCGAGGTGGAGCTTTTAGAGCGCCTTTCGGCACATCTCGGTGAAGGAAAGTGCGCAAGAAGCTTTGAAATGAACGACGAAGAAGCTGAGATTATATCTACCGTTGAGCTTCTTACCGCAAAGCCGGTTATATATGCGGCGAATATGTCTGAAGACGATTTTGTATCCGGAATTGACGGCAATGAGTATTTTGCAAAGCTTCGTGCGTTTGCAGAGGGCGAAGGCTCGCAGATTCTTCCCATATGCGCAAAGCTTGAGGAAGAGATTATGGAGCTTCCTGAGGACGAGCGGGAGATGTTCCTCTCGGAGCTTGGTCTTGAACAGTCGGGGCTTGACCGTATGATTCAGGTGTGCTACTCGCTTTTGGGTCTTATTTCGTATCTTACCGCGGGGAAACCCGAGGTTCGTGCATGGACGATAACAAAGGGAATGAAGGCACCGCAGGCGGCGGGCAAAATCCACACCGATTTTGAGCGCGGCTTTATCCGTGCGGAGGTTATCAGATACACAGACCTTATCGAGTGCGGCTCTACCGCCGTTGCACGTGAGCGTGGTCTTATGCGCAGCGAAGGAAAAGAATACGTTGTTGAGGATGGCGATGTTATCCTCTTCAGATTCAATGTTTAATTTATATGTGAATAATTCAAAGAACTGTTCTGCTTTTTAGCTGGACAGTTCTTTAAATTGTTTGAAATTTGAAAAGATATGTGTTATACTATAAGTTAGTGATTTTATAAATATCTTGAGGAGTTACATATATTATGGCACAGAAGAAAAAAAAGACTGCTGCGGCGCCGAAAAGGAAAAGCACATCTTCGCGCAGAAAAAAATCGGCAGCATCAAAGCGCATAACTCAAAAAAGAAGGGCACAGCTTAACCAACGCTGGGCGTTTCTTGCGCTGTTTTTATCCCTCCTTACGTTCCTCGCTCTTTTCAGAGTGGATGCAGGTGTAATAAACTTTTTGGGGAATTTCGCCCGCGGCGCTGTCGGCGTCGGATTTATCGTGCTTCCGTTTGCACTTATCCTCGTTGCGGGGCTTCTTATAATAAGCCGCGGAAAACCGGTTAAGTGGCGTGTTGTCTGCGCTTTGCTTATTCCGTATCTCACTGCCGCTGTTGCCCATGCGTTTGTAGGAACAACGGACCTGTCCTGGACGGAAATGACGGCATCCCACGGAGGAGTGCTTGCCGGATATCCTACGGCGCTTCTGATAACCGGGATAAGCCGTATTGCAACGGTAATTCTGCTTATAACCGCCGCGCTTTTTGTTCTTCTTACCGCATTCAATCTTACAATAATGAATGTATATGATGCTATCCGTTCCTTTATTTCGGGAATGCACCATGAGGTTGAGTATGAGGAATACGAAGAAGAGGATGTTGTTGAAAAAGAGCCGGAAATACGATTGCCGCGCCGCAAGCGCAGAATAATCGACATTCCGCTTGATGACGTAACACCGTCAGAAAACGAAGAAAAAGAGCCGGAGCCTAAGAAAAAAGAGGGATTTGCGCTTGCAGAGTCAAACGTAAAAACCCCTGCCGAGGTTCTTATGGGAGAGCACAACGAAGAAAAAGAACCGGAAGAAGAGCCTGTACCGGAGATTCCGGAAGAAGAGCCGCCAATGCGGGATGAAGATGTTCTTATAAATGAAGAAAACTTTGCGCGTGACGTTATCGCCGCGATTGAAGAGAGTGAGAAAAAAGAGCTGGAGAAACGCGACGAAGTTGTGGCAAGCGGCGACGGCTTTGCCGTTCCGGAGGAGGCTCTCGAGGCAGAAACGAGAGAAATGTATGCATATCCTCCGCTGTCGCTTCTCGACCCGCCGACGGTGGAAAAAACAACGTCAGCATCCTCTGAGCTTCAGAGCGTAGGCATAAAGCTCGGAGAAACGATACGTAGCTTCGGGCTTGATATAAAGGTTGTAAATATCGTAAGAGGCCCCTCGGTAACTCGCTTTGAGGTACAGCTTGATGCGGGCGTTAAGCTCTCACGGCTCACCAACCTTGCCGATGATATCGCGCTTTCTCTCGGTGTTACGGGCGTGTTTATCGCGCCGGTTCCGAGTAAATCCCTCATTGGTATTGAGGTGCCGAATAAAACCGTTCAGGTTGTCAACATCTCCGAGGTTATTGCTTCGGATGAGTTTACGAAGAATGAAAGCAATGTTGCGTTTGCGCTTGGTAAGGATATTACCGGTAAGTGCATCATTTCCGACATTGCAAAGCTTCCGCATATGCTTATTGCGGGTACCACAGGCTCCGGTAAGTCTGTGTGTGTAAACTCGCTTATCGTAAGCCTGCTTTACCGCTCATCTCCCGAGCAGGTGCGTCTTATCATGGTTGACCCGAAGGTGGTTGAGCTTAGCATTTACAACGGCATTCCGCACCTTCTCATACCTGTTGTTACAGACCCGAAGAAGGCATCCGGTGCTCTGCAGTGGGCAGTTGTTGAAATGATGCGCAGATATGACCTGTTTGCAAAAAGCGGTGTTCGCAATATGGAAGGCTATAATAACCATGTTACGAAGACGGGCGAGGCTGATCCGATGCCTAATATTGTAATTGTTATTGACGAGCTTTCCGATCTTATGACGGTTGCGAAAAAAGACGTTGAAGCCTCTATCCTCCGCCTTACGCAGATGGCGCGTGCGGCAGGTATGCACCTTATAATTGCAACTCAGCGTCCGTCGGCAGATGTTATCACAGGCGTTATCAAGGCAAACGTTCCGTCGCGAATTGCGTTTGCCGTATCGTCAAAGCTTGAATCCAACATCATCCTCGGCCGTGCCGGCGCAGAAGCGCTTATCGGCAAGGGTGATATGATGTATGAGCCGATAGGAGCGGGAAAGGCAACCAGAGTTCAGGGATGCTTTATCTCATCGGATGAGGTTGAAGCCGTTGTAAATTACGTAAAACAGAACGGTACTGCGGAATATTCGCAGGAGATTATTGACCAGATTGAAAAGCAGGCTCAGCAGAGCGAAGAGAGCAGCGAGGGCGGCGGAGGCGTATTTGACGACGGCGATGCCGATGAAATGCTCGATGCGGCGATTGATGTTGTGGTAGAATCAGGACAGGCATCAACCTCTATGCTGCAGCGCCGCTTGAAGCTTGGTTATTCACGTGCCGCGCGCATTATCGATCAGATGGAAGAACGCGGGATAGTAGGCGAATTTGAAGGCTCAAAGCCGAGAAAGATACTTATAACGCGCGATGAATGGCGCGAGATGAAAATGCGCAGAGAGGAAATGTAGAAGTGAACGGTTTTTTGCCCGTATGTAAGGCAGATATGGAAGAACGCGGATGGGAATGGTATGATTTTCTGTATATTACGGGAGACGCCTATGTTGATCATCCGAGCTTCGGTGTTGCCGTTATATCGCGCGTGCTGGAAAGTGCGGGCTATCGCGTGGCGATTCTGTCACAGCCGGACTGGAAGGACGTGAATGCTTTCCGTGCGCTTGGAAAACCGCGTCTCGGTATACTCGTCACAGGTGGAAATATTGATTCCATGGTTGCTCATTACACCGTTGCGAAGCACAGAAGAAAGCGCGATGATTATACTCCCGGAGGAGTTATGGGGAAGCGCCCGGATCGTGCGATGACAACCTATTGCAAAATGGCACGGCGCGCATATCCCGACCTTCCGATTGCGGCGGGCGGGCTTGAAGCATCACTGCGCCGTTTTGCACATTATGACTATTGGGATGATACCGTGCGCCGTTCGGAGCTTATAGAGTCCGGCGCAGACATCCTGATGTTTGGTATGGGCGAGGATACAATTATTCAGCTTGCAGATGCGCTCAGCAGCGGGATTGCGGTATCCGATATAAAGAACATACGGGGAACGGTGTATAAGTCTGAAACACTTGACGACTGCATATATCCGTTTGTTACCGTGCCGTCGTTTGACGAGGTGTCACGCGATAAAAGAAAATACGCAATGGCGGCAAAAATACAGCAGGACGAGCAGGACGCCGTGCGCGGACGCGCAGTTGCGCAGAAGCACGGTGATGTATATATCGTCCAGACTCCTCCGCAGTATCCGATAAGCACGGAGCGCTTTGACGAGGTGTATGAGCTTCCGTATATGCGCGACTATCACCCGTCGTATGAACGTCTGGGCGGAGTTAAAGCGATAGAAGAGGTAAAGTTTTCAATCATTCACAACCGCGGCTGTTTTGGCGGCTGTAATTTCTGCTCGCTTGCTTTTCATCAGGGAAGAATGATAAGCACAAGAAGCCACGATTCCGTTGTTGACGAAGCGAAGAAGCTGACGGAAATGCCGGATTTTAAGGGATATATCCATGATGTCGGCGGACCTACGGCGAATTTCAGAAGCACCTCGTGTAAGGCGCAGAAGGAACGCGGAATGTGCAAAAAGAACTGTCTTTCCCCCACGCCGTGTAAGAACTTGTATGTTGACCACACGGACTATCTCTCACTTTTGCGAAGGCTTCGCTCTCTTCCGAAGGTAAAGCGCGTGTTTATCCGCTCAGGTGTGCGCTTTGACTATGTAATGGCGGACAAATCCGATGAATTTTTCCGCGAGCTTGTACAGTATCACGTCAGCGGTCAGCTAAAGGTTGCGCCTGAGCACGCGTGTGACAGCGTGCTTAAATATATGAATAAGCCGCGCTTTGATGTTTACAGAAGATTTTATAAAAAGTTTTTTGAGCTTGATGCGCAGTACAATAAAAATCAGTTTCTTGTTCCGTATTTTATCTCCTCGCATCCGGGGTGTACTCTGCGTGATGCGATAAAGCTTGCGGAGTATCTCAACAGCATCGGACATATGCCCGAGCAGGTTCAGGATTTTTACCCCACTCCCGGAACGATAGCAACGTGTATGTATTACACGGGGCTTGACCCGAACACGATGGAGAGCGTGTATGTCCCGCGCGAGCCACACGAAAAGGCAATGCAGCGTGCTCTTTTGCAATGGCGGCGTCCCGAATGCCGCGCGCTTGTAGCGGAGGCATTAAAAAGAGCGGGAAGAGAAGACCTTATAGGAAGCGCAAAACGGTGCTTTATCCGTCCGGACAAAGTGCCGGGGCCACGAAAAAAAGCTCCCGATGCCGCACGTCCGTTCGAGCGGAAAAGCAAAGGCGGGAAAGGCAGGGGGAGAAGATGATTATTCTCGGAATAGACCCTGGATATGCCATTGTCGGCTATGGCGTGATTGATACTGACGGAATGCGTCCGATATCCTACGGCGCGATACGGACGGAGGCGGGGATTCCCATAGAAGACCGCCTTTCCGAGATATATGATAATATGACAGAGCTTTTGCGCACATTCCGTCCCGACCACGTTGCGATAGAAAAGCTGTATTTCAACACCAATGAGAAAACGGCGATAAATGTGTCGCAGGCACGCGGGGTTATCGTGCTTGCGTGTGTGAAGTGCGGAGTGAAGGTGCATGAATACACGCCCCTTCAGGTGAAAATGTCGGTTGTCGGCTACGGCAGAGCTGAAAAAGGGCAGATTATGGATATGACAAAACGGCTTCTGGGGCTGAAGAAAACCCCGCGCCCCGATGATGCGGCAGACGCGCTTGCCATTGCGCTTTGCCATGCAAATACCACGGGAAGCCTTCTCATGAATTTGTAAGGACGGGAGTGTTTTATATGTTCAGTTATTTAAACGGAACCGTAGCAGAGCTTGAACCTAATCTCGTTGTGATGGATGTCGGAGGTGTGGGTTTTTCCTGCAATGCCTCGCTCAATACCGTTGCAAAGATGAAGGTTGGAGTTTCTGCGAAGATTTATACCTATCTCAATGTCCGCGAGGATGCGCTTGAGCTTTTCGGATTTTACGATAAGGATGAGCTTGAGTCGTTCAGGCTTTTAACCTCTATATCCGGCGTAGGTCCTAAGGTTGCGCTTTCAATCCTCTCGGCGGTAACGCCGTCCGCGCTTGCGCTTGCGGTGGCTACAGGTGATGAAAAGCCGCTTCTTGCCGCAAGCGGCGTGGGCAAGAAGGTTGCGGGAAGAATTATTCTTGAGCTTAAGGATAAGATTGCAAAAAGCACATTTGATGCCGGCGAGATAACAAAGGGGGCATACGTTCCAGTGGCTTCAAGCGCAGACGGCGAAGCGGCAGAGGCACTCATCAGCCTCGGCTATGGGCGCGACGAAATCGGCGCGGCGCTTCGAGGCGTTGATACATCCGGTATGTCCGTTGAAGATATAATCAAGCTTGCGCTTGCAAGGCTTATGAGATAGAAAGCGGGGGATTTGCTTTGAGTATAGAATTTAACAGCCCGTCGGCAGAGGAGTATGCAGAGGACGAACGTATGGTGTCGTCGCTTCTTACGAACCGCGATGAGCACGAGAACACCCTGCGCCCGAAGATGCTTTCAGAATACACAGGGCAGGATAAGGTGAAGGATCAGCTTCGCGTGTATATTGAAGCTGCACGAAGCCGCAACGAGCCGCTTGACCATGTTTTGCTTTACGGCCCGCCGGGGCTTGGAAAGACCACGCTTGCAACGATTATTGCAAACGAGATGGGCGTAAATATCCGCACGACGTCAGGACCCGCGATTGAAAAGACGGGCGACCTTGCCGCGCTTCTTACCAGCCTTAATGACGGAGATATTCTCTTTATTGACGAAATTCACCGCCTCAATCGCAGCATTGAAGAAATTCTCTATCCGGCAATGGAGGACTATGCGCTTGATATCATTATCGGCAAAGGCCCGTCGGCAAGAAGCGTAAGGCTGGGACTTCACCGCTTCACGCTTATCGGCGCGACCACACGGGCCGGACAGCTTACATCACCTCTGCGCGACCGCTTCGGCGTTATTATGCGCCTTGAGCTTTATACTCCTGAGGAGCTTGCGGGAATCGTTAAGCGGAGCGCGGATATACTGGGAATACGCGCGGATGATACGGGGGCTGCGGAGATTGCGCGAAGAAGCCGCGGAACGCCGCGTATCGCGAACAGAATACTCAAGCGTGTGCGCGACTTTGCCGAGGTGCGCGCGAACGGCGAGATTAACCGTGATGTTGCCGATATGGCGCTCAACGCGCTTGAGATAGACGAGATAGGTCTTGATATGACCGACCGCCGCGTTATTGAAAGCATCATATACAACTTTGCCGGCGGACCGGTAGGGCTTGATACGCTTGCCGCAACAATAGGTGAAGAGGCGGTTACGATTGAAGACGTTGTAGAGCCGTATCTTATGCAGCTGGGATATTTAAGCCGCACTCCGCGCGGAAGATGTGTGACGAAAAAGGCATATGACCATCTCGGGATTCCGTTTGAAGGTCAGCTTGAATTGTAGTGAAAAATTCCGGGGCGGGCAAAAAACGCAAAGTCGTAAAAAGAAAAAAATGCCCGAAAAAGTTTACTTTTTCGGGCATACAATAAAAAAATCTTAAAAAAATATAAAACTTTTGTAATTTTTACTTGACAATTGAAAAAGCATCGTGGTATAATACAGAATGATAATAAATATATTTGGTGGTTCTCTGTTTTGGAAATGCTTAAAACCTTGAAGGACGAGGAACTGATATCCTTATCCCGCGCCGGAAACCACAGCGCGGAGGAAGCCCTTATCCTGCGTTATACCTCTTATGTAAGGAGCTTTGCGCGTCCGTATTTTCTTGCGGGCGGCGATTCGGAAGACCTTATCCAGGAGGGTATGATAGGAGTTATAAAAGCAATATCTGAGTTTGATGCGGAAAATTCCGCTTCTTTCAAAACCTTTGCCACTATGTGTATCCGCAACAGAATTTATTCCGCTATCCGTCACTCTATGCGCGATAAAAACCGTCCGCTTAACAATTATGTTTCGCTTGGCGGCGAGGACGATGAGAGCGTGGCGGTTATGTCGTCGGATAAAATGGTTGACCCGGCTGAGCGAATTATCGGAGAAGAGTCTTACCGTGAGCTTCTTGCTACGGTATCGGACCTTCTTTCCGGCTTTGAAAAGAAAGTTTTATCGCTCTATCTTGAGGGGCTTTCCTATGCGGAAATATCAGAAAATGTCAGTAAACCGCAGAAGTCGGTTGACAACGCAGTTGCAAGAATACGGCGGAAGTTTGCCGGATATCTTGAAAAAAACGGCGATATCAGGTGATTCACCTGTTGAGCAAATATTATTACAAATGCCCAAGTAGCTTAAAAATTATCAGAGCGCAAGATTGAGGTGTCGGTGGAAGTCCGTCCTGGGGCAAGTCTTAAGTCAAAGAGAGGGTATCAAAATGTACGAAGACAAGACATTAAAATGCAAAGAGTGCGGAGCAGATTTCGTGTTCACAGCTGGTGAGCAGGAATTCTATGCAGAGCGCGGATTCATGAACGAGCCGCAGCGCTGCAAGGCTTGCCGTGACGCTCGCAAGGCTGCAAGCCGCGGCCCGAGAGAGTACTTCACTGCTACATGCGCAGCATGCGGCGGCGAGGCAAAGGTTCCGTTCGAGCCGAAAACTGACCGTCCTGTTTACTGCAGCGATTGCTTTGCAAAGATGCGCCAGGAAGACAATCAGTAATTAACGTCTGAAAAAAGACCTTCACGTTTTTCGTGAAGGTCTTTTTTGCAATTTTTATTACAATTTCGGAAACTACTCGGCAATGTGGAGTTCTTGTTTTAAGCCTTCGCGGAGAATTTCAGAAAAATTAAGTCCTGCCGCTTCTGACATAGAGTTGAGCCAAGCGGGAAGAGTTAAGGTTTTCTTTACAATTTTGTTATCATAGAATCTGCGGTATGAAGCAGTATCACAACAGATCAAGGATGCAAATTGATTTTCTGCTGTTTGTATGCTTTTAATGTCACTTGCAATCGGAAAACGGATGTGATTTTCTTCCATGTTATAGAGTGTGAGGGCAAGAACATCCTCTGCCATTTCGCAGGCTTCTTCGAGTGATTCCCCCTGCGTATAGCAGCTTTCAAAGTCGGGGAAATGGACAGTGAATATTCCGTCCTCGTTTGTAAAAATTGCGGGGTATATATTTTTCGACATTAAAAAAACCTCCGTATATACAGTATAGCCGCTGACAATAACATTTTATTCAATGCCGGCATCTTTTTTGATGCTTTTCAGCGTACCTGAAGCGATTTCTTTTGCATGGCGCGGGATAGGAAAATATTTTCCGGTAATGGGACTGAAATATATGTCGTGGCGTTTGCCGTGTTGTGCAAGTGTAATGTTATTTTTTGCAAGTAGTTTGAGCAATTCCCCGAGTTTCATAAAGCAACCTCGCCTTCTAAGTATATTCTAACACGTCCTGACACGTGTGTCAACTGTTTTTTCTATTCAATATTTGTCTTTTCCCAGAACTCGTGCGTCATAATCATTGTGGGGTAGCGCTTTACAAGCTTGTTGCGGTTTTTTCGTTCCTCGTGCATTGTAAGTCCGTAATACTCTTTAAAAAGTCTTCCGAGATACGAGCGGCTTCCGAAGCCACACTTATCGGCAATATATGAAAACGAAAATGTTGAAAAGGTTATCATAATCTGTGCGCGCCTGAGACGAACCATCTGAAGATAGAGCGCGTATGTTGTACCTGTTATCTTTTTCATAAGCCGGAAAAATTCCGTCTGGCAGAGCGTGGATATGCGTATAAGATCTTCGCGGTGGATTTTTTCCGCATAATTCTTATTCATATATGATATCGCGTCCATCATAGGCGATAGCTTGTTGCGGATAAAATGTTCTGCCCTTTTTTGCTGTGCTTCGTTAAGCGCAAAGGGAGGCAGAGAAAAAAACTCTGCTATTTTTTTATTTACGTCTTTTATATTTGAAACGCCTGTCTTGAAGTTATTCTCACACAATGACAGGAGAATTTCATCGGAGCGGGATTTTTCATCGGATGACAGAGTAACGAAGGTTGGAGTAGTGAAGCCGAGCTCTGCGCTGAATTGTCGGCAAAACATATTTGCAATTACGTTTATACGTCCGGTAACCTGCATTTTATCGAAGAAGAAAAAGGTTCCTTCAAGGCAGATAAGCTCTACCGGCTCTTCGCCGGAGACTTCATAGCTGTGGAAAACCCCGGGAGGCGCGATGACGACAGAGCCCGGACCGCAGTTAAACTCATCATCGCCCACGGCATGTACATAGCTTCCGCTGACGCAATACCACACCTGAGGAAAATCGTGATGGTGGTAGCCGCCGAAAAAATGCTTGGTATATTTAACATAGCGCACGGCGACGGGATGACGGGAGGCGGAAAAGACATAGAACATAGTTCCGATAACATTGTTGCCAGGGATTACAACTTTTCTCAAATCTGTCATTTTTTTGCTCTCCTTTCCCTTTTTGTATATAAAAATTATATCATTTAACACAGTGCTTTGTCTATATAATAATTTTGTAAAAAATGTAAGATACGACGCTTTTTCACTTTTTTATATGCTACAATGCAGATGAAATTGATGCAACGGCGAATACGCTTTGCATTACATTGAATTTAAAGCTTTAAGGGGAAAAGAAAATGTTTAAGATAGAAACGCATTTGCATACAACGGAAGCAAGCCCGTGTTCACAGGTGGAAGCGGCTGAAATGGTCAGGCTTTATGCAGAAGCGGGATATAAAACCGTAATAATAACGGACCACTTCAAGCAGAAATACCTTGATGCTTTTGATTGTGACACATGGAGCGATGCCGTTGACCGTTTTTTTCTCGGTTATCGCAACGCGAAAGCGGCAGGTGAAAAGCTTGGTGTAAATGTCATCATCGGGGCGGAATTTGAACTGGGAAATATTCCCAATCATTATCTTACATATGGCATAACACCTGAAATTGTCAAGAAAAATCCGGAGATTGCAAATCTGCCGGCGGAAGAATTTTATCGTTATATGCACGAGAACGGTGTGTTTGTTGTGCAGGCTCATCCGTATCGGGATTGTGGATCATTTCCGACTCCGGACTGTGTTGACGGCTTTGAGATTTACAATTCTAATCCGCGACATACGGATTTTTCCGAAAAGAGCGAGGCAACGGCAAGAGAGCATAAGCTTTTTGTTACGGCGGGAAGCGATGCTCACCGGCTTAACGACTATGCAATGAGCGGGATGATTTCAAAAAAAGAAATCAAATCAGCAGAAGAGTTTGTTGCGTTTGTAAA
>JAFQGO010000102.1:0-9854 GCA_017398225.1 Oscillospiraceae bacterium
ATTGTTTTTAATAACGCTGTTTGCAATTTCAAGAATCTTGTTCGTTGAGCGGTAATTCTGTTCAAGGCGGATTACCTCTGCATTTTTGAACTGCTCCTCAAAATTGAGTATATTCTCAATCGTTGCGCCACGGAAACGGTAAATACTCTGGTCGTCATCGCCAACAACGCATATATTTCCGCTTCCTCCCGCAAGAAGCGCGGCAAGAAGATACTGTGCGTGGTTGGTATCCTGATACTCGTCCACAAGCACATAGCGGAATTTCCTGCGATAATAATCCAGCACGTCGCGGTGCTCGGAAAGAAGGTTTACCGTAAGCATTATAATGTCATCAAAATCAAGCGCATTTGCACCCTTTAACCGTGCCTGATATTTTTTATACACCGCGGCAATCTTTTCAAGACGGAAGTTACCCTCAGAGTCCTTTTCAAATGCAGAAGGGGAGAGCATAGAATCCTTTGCGCGGCTGATAACCGTCTGCACCGCGCGCGGCGGAAAAGCTTTTGTATCAATGCTCATCTCCGCCAACACGTCCTTTATAACGCGTTCGGAGTCCGCCGCATCGTAGATGGTAAACGATGAGTCGTAACCGAGCTTGTCTATATCACGGCGAAGAATGCGCACACACGCGGAATGGAACGTTGCCGCCCAGATATCATCTGCTTTTTCCTCACCCACGGCGCGCGCAAGACGCTCCTTCAGCTCATTTGCCGCTTTATTCGTGAATGTTATGGCGATAATCTGCCACGGCGGAGCAGGGTTTAAAGCACAGATATTCTCTGCGCTTTCTTTTAAGAAATCAGCACCGGATTTTATGTATTCGCGCAGAATCTCAACATCCATATCCGTTATTCTGTCCGGAATCTCATCCGAGTTATATGCATTGCCGTATTTGATTATGTTTGCAATGCGGTTAATAATAACGGTTGTCTTTCCGCTTCCCGCACCCGCAAGCAAAAGAAGCGGGCCTTCAGTCTTGAAGACCGCGCGCCTTTGCGTATCATTTAAAAAACCGAATTCGCGCTCAATATGCGCGCGGCGGAGATTTAAAAACTCCGCCCGTAAACTTCCACTAAGCATATTTATTCTCCCAAAAACGCGGCACCGATGATGCCCGCATCATTTCCAAGCTCTGCGGTAAGAAACTTCGTCTGCTTGCCGTAATCGGAATAACATTCCTTTTTGACAATTTCTCGGA
Source organism: Oscillospiraceae bacterium (assembly GCA_017398225.1). GTDB lineage: Bacteria > Bacillota > Clostridia > Oscillospirales > JAAYXM01 > SIG480. The sequence goes on from JAFQGO010000102.1 coordinate 1,199, forward strand.
TAGGAGAAAGAAGCGTTTCTCCCTCTTTTGCCACTCCGCCGCCGAAAATTATCGCCTCCGGGCAGAGAAAATTTATAACGTCAAGCACGCCTGTTGCAAGATATCTTACATACTGACTGACAACCGCGTTTCCCGCCTTATCGCCATCACGCATTGCATCAAAAGCGGTTTTTCCGTTTACCTTATCCAAGCTCCCCGCAAGCTTCCACATCTTGCTTTCCGGATTTTTCTCCATCGCTTCACGTGTCTGGCGAACAAGTGCCGTAGCAGAGCCATAAAGCTCAAAGCACCCGCGGCGGCCGCAGTTGCATTCCAAGCCGTCCGGATACAGGCATATATGCCCAAGCTCTCCCGCCGCGCCGTTTACGCCGGAAAAAATCCTGTTGTCGATAATAATCCCCGCGCCGATACCCGTTCCGAGCGTTATCATAACTGCATTATTAAACTCCTTTGCCGAACCGAAAAGAACCTCGGCAAGCGCTGCTGCATTGGCGTCATTACCGATGGTGCAGGGAAGACCTGTCTTTTCTTTTACGTATCCCGCAAGGTCTGTATTTACAAACGGAATATTGTTGCAGTAAACAACAATTCCCGTTTTATCGTCAGCATGTCCCGGAACACCTATACCAACAGCGGTAATCTCCGCAGCACCGGCGTTTTCGCGCACGGTTTCTATAACCTTCACAATTGCGGAAAGAAGCGCTTCCTCGCTTTCCGTAGCGGTCGGAATACTTGTCTTATAAATAAGCTCTCCGCTGTCCGATACAAGCCCTCCCGCAATATTCGTTCCACCTAAGTCAATTCCTATCTTCAATGTAAAAACTCCTCTTATTTAATCAAGATTAATCGTAAAAATTGTCGCTTATTCGTGCAGAAAGCTCTTCCGCCGCATTATACCCCATCTTCTTATGGCGGTTGTTCATAGCGGCAACCTCAATTATAACAGCGAGGTTTCTGCCCGGCTTTACCGGCACGGTCAGGCACGGGATGTCGATTCCCAAAATATCCATATACTGTGTTTCAGCACCGAAGCGGTCATACTGCTTTCCGTCCTTCCACAGCTCAAGATTTATAACAAGGTCAATCTTCTCCGTAAGCTTAACCGAGCCCATACCGAATATTCTGCGCACATCGACGACTCCTATACCGCGAAGCTCGATAAAATGACGGATAATTTCCGGAGCCGAGCCGACAATACTCTTGGAAGATACTTTTTTAAGCTCAACAGCATCATCTGCGATAAGACGGTGACCGCGCTTTACAAGCTCTATCGCCGTTTCGCTCTTTCCTATTCCGCTCTCTCCGAGAAGGAGCACGCCTTCGCCGTAAACCTCAACAAGAACGCCATGGCGCGTTATGCGCGGGGCAAGCTGAACGTTGAGATATGCAATAAGCGCAGACATAAAGTTTGACGTGACGTAAGGAGTGCGGAAAATCGGGGTGGAATACCTCTTTGCCACCTCAATAATCTCCGGAAACACCTCCAGGTTTCTTGTGAAAACAACAAACGGAACACGGCACGCAAGAAGCGCGTCAAACCGCTCGGTTCGCTGCTCTGAGGTAAGCGTGTTCAGAAAGCTTGTCTCAACTCTGCCGAGAACAACTGTGCGGGTGTTGTCGAATTCCTTGAAAAATCCCGAAAGCTGGAGCCCGGGACGGTTGATATCGGTAGAGGCAAGCTCCATATTTTCGTATCCGTCCGGCCCGTAGATGATTTCAAGCGAAAACTCCTTTATAATCTCTTTTAATTTTATTGTGTAATTTCCAAAATTGGTATCCACAAAGCAACACCTCCTGTGTTATTTATGAATTTAATTATTTCAATGCATAAAGTGCAATTCATTATATGATTTTGTCAAGTTAGGACAAAAAATTGCTTTTCGACCTTAAAAATATTACATCAGTCCCATACACCAAATCACAGCAAGTGCTGTCAATGTTACCAGCGTATCAATGGTTATACCATAGAGCATTGGAGCAAACCCTGCTTTCTTAAAGTCAGTAATACTGGTTCCAAGACCAATAGCAGCAAGTGCTGTTACCATTAGAAATTTACTTGCACCTTTCATAATGTTGGATATTTCTAAAGGAATAAATCCAACACTGTTTGCAATCGCCAATGCCAAAAAACCGCCAATGAACCATGGAATAATTTTTAGGATATTTACCTTTTTGCTGCCGCTTTCTGCTTGCAACTCTTTTTGTTTTATGCGAGTACCAATGTATGCAAATACTAGCACAGTGGGGATTATTGCAATGGTACGAGTGAGCTTAACCATTGTTGCAAAGTCGCCTGCAATCTCAGAAAAAGCATATCCTGAGGCAACCACACTGGCTGTATCATTTACAGATGTTCCTGCCCAAATGCCATAGGCGATATCAGACATTCCCAAAAGCTTGCCCATAATTGGGTATACTGCAATCATAACCATATCAAAAAGGAATGTGGAAGATAAAGCAAAAGCTATATCTTTGTCATCAGCATCAATAACAGGCGCAATAGCCGCCACAGCGCTGCCGCCACATATTCCGGTTCCTGCCGAAATCAGATTGCTTAATTTCCAATTAAGGCGAAATAGTTTACGGATAAAGTACCCTCCGCCAAAGCACATGGCAAAAGTAAAGATCATCACAAAAAAGGTCATTTTGCCAACAGACATAATCGTACTGATAGAAAGAGATGCACCAAGTAATATGATGGCTGTTTTTAAAATCCTTTTGGATGTAAATTTGAGTGCCGGCTTTATCCAATCCGGATGGAAAAAGCTATTAATTATAGTTCCCATAAACAGTGCAATTATGGAAGAACCCAGCAGTTCCCCGGGAATTAACCTCTCAAGCATAATAGCCAGAATTGCGACAACTACACAAATAGTAATACCCAAGATGAATATACCTCGTTTTTTCATTTTGTTATCCATATGTATAACCTCCATAAAGTGTTTTGTTTTTCTACAAATTTCAACAGATCTTCGTTAAGCCCCGGAATACGCCCCAACAAATTCTTTGCTTCAAGAATCATAAATATTAGGTCATCGCGATATTTTTGTTATTACAAAATCGATATGATATAAATCTCGTTGCCGCAAGGCAACATATCGAGTGCGTTAGCACATATCGAGTCATTTATGACATATCGAAAATCTCGCAGGAGATTTATATCGACGGTTTCAAGCTTTTCTTGAAATCATTATATCATAAATATCTTTTCTGTTCAAGAAAAAACAGAGAAGCGAAGCTTTGAAATTTTCCGAAAACATCACCGGACATCCGTTTTTCGCACAGCTCGCAGAAGCTCAGAAATCCCCACCGCAATAAGAAAGCCTCCAAATATTCTCCGCAGAACGGACGTGTCAATTCCGGCGGCAAAAAACGCCGCAAAAACGGTTACCGGCACCCCTGCAACCGTAGCGAAAATCACCGCGTGCCACAACACGCGCCGATTTTTTATGTGCGACACAAGTGCACACACAGCACTCGGCAAAAAATAAAGGAGATTTATCCCCTGCGCGGCAAGCTGGTCCGACCCCCGCGCCATTGTAAGCCAGAGAATAAGCAACGTCCCGCCGCCGATGCCGAAACCCGTTATGACGCCGGTAACCGCACCGGCAAGCGTATCAAGAAAAAACTGCATACAAATCACCGTTCCCAAGCCAAGAGAATATTAAAGTAAAAAAAGAGAGCGCACACCGCCGTATATTATCAGCAAAGCAAACGCGATATGAAGAAAGCGCGCACTGACGCGCCTGAAAATTTTCCCGCCAACCGTCCCGCCGATAAGCCCGCCGATGAGATAGGGAAGGGCAACGCCAAAATCAACGCTCCCTTTTATCAGATATATTATTACCGACACAACAGAGAGCGGTAGAATAACCGCAAGCGACGTTGCAAACGCAGTTTTGTCCTCCATCTTTATCCATCGCGTAAACAGCGGAACAAGCACCATTCCCCCGCCCGCACCGAAAAATCCGTTTGCGATGCCGGCAAGCGCACCGCACATAGCATATTTCATACCGTCGGACATCTTCATTTCCTTTTAACCCCCTTATTATTTATAATGTAGGAAACCGAGCCGAAACAAAGAACTGCCCCCAGCGTTATCAGCACCCGCACCACCGTGCGATACATCTTTAACGGCGCTTCGCTCTTCGTGCCGGATTTTCCCTCATACTCAAACGAACGAACAAGAACCTCCGGAGATTTCTGTACCGACACGGGAATGTTCACTGTTACTCCGGCACAGGAAACAGAAAGATTATCTTCTCCTTCAGAGGCAGCGAGTATCGCACAGGTTCTTCCGCGCGGATAAATCTGTGCAACTCCGTTATTTTCCGAAAGGTGCCACGAAACCTCCGCGCCTTGTGAGTTGTCCGGAGCAATATCGACATATATCTCCTCTGCATCTCCCGCAAAAAGCACAATCTTCAATGTGCTCGGCAAAAGCTGTATCTCTGCACTTTCCGGAGCCTGCAGCGGAGTGTTGTTGAGATAAAAATCCTCGGGAACCCACGCGTGTGCACACAACACGGCAAGACGGAAAACCGCAACCGCAATAACCGTTCTCTTCACAAAACCACCCTTTTGTGCATATTCTTCCACATCGCGGTATATTTTAAACGCCCGAAAAGAAATACTTGTAAGTACCGTTTTTTTGTGTTATACTAAAATAAATATTGGTAATAATCAGAACTGAAGAAAAATCTTCCGTTTTGTGAAAAGGAGAAATGAATTATGTCAAACGCAGCAGCTCTTACAGCTTCAAGCTTCGATGAGAAAATAACAAACAGCACCGGCGTATGCCTTGTCGATTTCTGGGCGTCATGGTGCGGTCCGTGCATGATGCTTGCTCCCGTTATCGACGAGCTTGCGGCTGAGTTTTCCGGCCGCGCAGAGGTTTATAAGGTAAATGTGGATGAAGAGAGCGCTCTCGCCGCAAAATTCGGAATTATGTCCATCCCGACGGTCATCGTTTTCCGCAACGGAGAGATTTTTGAAAAGTCTCTCGGCGTTGTTCCGAAGGATAGTCTCTCCGCCATTATTGAAAAAGCGCTCAAATAATATACTGTTGCTGTGGGGGTAACCGAAATGGATTTTACACAGAAAAAAGGTTTTAAAAAAGCAATCTTCGGCGGTTTTTCGAAAGCCGATGTAAACAGCTATCTCGCAGAAACCGTCTTAAAGTATACCTCGGAGCTTGAGGACGCGGAAAAAAAGCTTTCGGAAAAAACAGAGGAATGCACTTCTCTCGCCGCTCTTCTCCGTGATGCGGAAGCTAAAATCGCCGAGCTTACAAAAATAAGCGAGGAGGCAGCACAGCTTCGCGAAAAACACGCTGTGCTTGTTACAGAGCACGAGCTTACCGCAGCAAAGCTTTCGGAAAAAAGCGCCGAAGCTGAGATGCTTGCAGAGCAGGTTTCCGTGCTTTCCGCAGTTGAAGCGGAGTATTCCGCACGAAAAACAGAGCTGGCCGACATTGAAATTTCAGCGCGCGCACGCGCAGGCGAGATAATTGCAGAAGCAGATGCAGAGGCAGATGCCCGCCGCCGTCAGCTTGACGATGAGCTTGCTCTTCGCCGGCGCGACTTTGATGAGCGCCGCGAAGCCGCTTTCCGCGAGGTGGGCGATACCGCCGCAGGCGTTTCGCGCATTGTGGATTCTCTCCGCCTTGAGGTTGAGAGCATGGAGGGACGTATAACCCGCATTGCCGACTCGGTCCGCAACAACGTAACATCCCTTGCCGATGCAGTCTGCGATGCACAGGACAAGGTATCAAACATCAGAGCTCGCATTCTCGGCGAAGATGAAGATTAGAGAGGAAATAACAACGTGGCTACCATTAATGTTTTGACAGATGAATTAAAAGCAGTTATCCCGACACTTCGGGCAGGAGATTCGGTTCTGCTTTCCGGAACGATTTACACCGCACGCGATGCGGCGCATAAGCGACTTTTTGCGCTCCTTGACGAAGGCAAGGAGCTTCCGTTTGAGCTTTCAGGAGCAATTATCTATTATGCAGGTCCTACCCCCGGCAAGAACGGCGCACCCGTTGGTGCATGCGGTCCCACAACGAGCAGCCGTATGGACGGCTTTGCTCCGCGCCTTTTAGACCTCGGTCTTTCCGCCATGATAGGAAAAGGGGAGAGGGATGCGGCTGTTTGCGACGCAATAGTCCGCAACGGTGCAGTTTACCTCTGCGCTGTCGGCGGTGCAGGCGCACTGGTTGCAAAATCAATAAAGACTGCCGATGTCATTGCTTTTCCCGAACTCGGGTGTGAGTCTATAAAGCGTATGACGGTAGAAAATCTCCCGTGTACCGTTGCGATTGATTCTGTCGGCGGAAACCTTTTCCTCACAGAACGCGAAAAATACAAGCAAGACTAAATAAAAGACTGCAACACCCACACCTTCCGGTGTGGGTGTAACTATACAATATTGCAAAATGCCTCCGCCATTTGGCGGAGGCATTGCTGTATTCACACGGCTACCTGCTGTTTCAATTCAAGATTAAGCTTGTCCGCAATCATTGCTATAAACTCAGAATTTGTCGGTTTTCCCTTGGTGTTCGATACAGTATAGCCGAAAAATCGGTTGAGCGTATCTATATCTCCGCGGTTCCACGCCGTTTCTATCGCGTGACGTATTGCGCGTTCAACGCGCGAGGGCGTCGTTTCAAACTTTCGGGCTACTGCGGGATAAAGAATTTTTGTTATTGAATTTATAATGTCTATATCATTCACGGCAAGCACTATTGCCTCCCGAAGATAGTGATATCCCTTTATATGTGCCGGAACGCCTATCTCATGAATAATTGACGTCACCATAAGCTCGATGCTTTCCTGCGATGCGGCAGGAAGGTCGGCGCGTCGGTTTATCCCGCGTTCACCGGCAAACATCTTTATTCTGTCAATGAGCGTGTCTGCGCCAAACGGCTTTACCATAAAATATGTAACGCCAAGCTCTGCCGCGGCGTGGGCAAGCGTCTCACTCGACGTGAGCGAGGTCATAAAAATAACCGGTTTCTTCTTCATATCCGTTGCGTTTATCGCCTGGACAACCCCAAGCCCGTCCACCGACGGCAGGCTGTTGCTGAGTACCACAACATCCGGAAGCAGCATCCTCACTTTTTCAATTGTCTCTGCACCGTCTCCCGTCTTTCCGACAAGCTCAAACCCGATTCGATTTTCGACCCCTTCCGCAAGCAACTCCCTGAATTCTTTGTTTTCCTCCGCAATGACAACTTTTATTCTATTTCCCATTTTTGTCATCCCTTTCATTTTATTTATTTTTTTCTTCGTAGCTATAATTTACCATATTTTTACAGCCAAGGCAATAGCAAAATGGAAAAAAATGGAAATTTTCGTTCGACAAAATATTGCAAAAAGTTATTAAATACAGCATATTTTGTGTTTATACAATACCTTACTACACATTATGTAGTAAAACTTGTCGCTTCCGGGCGAAAAATACCGCTGAAATCCGCTGTCGTTTTAAGGCGTTTTTGGTAAAAGTTTTGTATTTCTTTTTGCTCGCCACGAGCGTATAATGAATTTACAGATTATTAAAAAACGAGGTACATATACTATGAAAGCATTCAGGATAAGCCCGACAACCGTCACCGCCACATTCATCCGCGACGAGCTTTGTAAGTTCGGAATTTCGCCCGATTCCGTAACAGGCATTGAAATGCACAGCCTTGCCGGACGTGCATTTACATATCTCGGCGAGCATCCGCGCCGTTTTTCCGTAAAGGCATACGCCTCGGAGGTCTCGCTTTTGCTCTTCGCGGAAGAAGCTCCGGACATCTTTCGCATCATTTGCTGACGCTTTTCGGAAATATCCCGATATAAAGTCCTTGAAAACTTCAGCTTAATGTGATACACTTATAAGGTCAGTATTTTCAATGGAGGTTTAAAAGCAAATGTGGCAGGTAGGTTTTGACAACGATGCGTATATAAAGAGACAGTCGGAGCAGATACGCGAGCGCATCCGCAAATTCGGCGGTAAGCTCTATCTTGAATTCGGCGGCAAGCTCTTTGACGATTATCACGCCTCCCGCGTGCTCCCGGGCTTCCGTCCGGACAGCAAGCTGCAGATGCTTAAAAACCTGCGCGAGGATGCGGAAATCGTTATCGTTATAAGCGCGTCTGATATTGTTAAAAACAAGGTCCGCGGAGACCTTGGTATAACTTATGACAGCGACGTTCTCCGCCTCATCGATGCTTTCCGTGCGATAGATTTATACGTCGGAAGCGTTGTAATCTCACGCTTTAACGAACAGCCGAGCGCCGTCGCTTTTAAGAAGAAGCTTGAGCAGCTCGGTATGCGCGTTTACCTCCATTATGATATCGAAGGTTATCCGATGAATGTTTCCCACGTTGTCAGCGACGAAGGCTTCGGAAAGAATGATTATATCGAAACAACACGCCCGCTCGTTGTTATAACCGCACCGGGTCCCGGCAGCGGAAAAATGGCAACCTGCCTTTCTCAGCTTTATCACGAGTATACCCGCGGCATCTCGGCAGGCTATGCAAAGTTTGAAACCTTCCCGATTTGGAACATCCCGCTCAAGCATCCGGTCAACCTCGCATATGAGGCAGCAACAGCAGACCTTGATGACGTTAATATGATAGACCCGTATCACCTTGAGGCTTACGGC
>JAFQGO010000103.1:0-3534 GCA_017398225.1 Oscillospiraceae bacterium
ATCACGAATGGGAGCAGAGGTTTCATTTCTCGCCGCAATAGGTGATGATCGCGACGGTGAAAAGTGCAGACAGTGTGCAAAGGAAAACAACATCAAAGGCATATTCAAAACAAAGGATAAAAAAACAACCTTTGCGTGTATTCTTACCGATAAGCACGGAGAAAATCGTGTTACGGTTTATCGCGCCACAGAGCTATCACCGGAGGATGTTCTTGATTTTGAAAGCGAAATTGCAGAAAGTGATGTACTTCTGCTTCAACACGAAGTACCTGCAGAAGTAAACGAAGCAGCGGTGAAGCTTGCGAAAAAGCATAACGTGAAAGTAATCTTAAACCCCACACCAATCAGGCAAATTTCGGATGATATTGCAGAAAGCGTTTTTGCGGTAACACCCAATGAGCAGGAACGCCAAGCGATAGATATAAGCAGATTTCAAAACTGCATAACAACGCTTGGTAGCCGCGGATGCAGTATAAACGATGAAATATTTATCGAAAGCTTGAATGTACAAGCCACTGATACCACAGGTGCAGGGGATACATTTAACGGGGTACTTGCAGTATGCATTGCAGAGGGAATGGATTTGAAAACCGCTTGTAAATATGCAGTAGTAGCGTCCGGTTTAAGTGTTACGAAAAAGTATGTACTAAACTCAATTCCAACAAGAAAAGAAATAGAGGAGAAAATGAAAAATGAATGATTTCGGATATTTTGAATCCTTGCTCAAAAACTTTGAGCAGGTAAACAGCACTCAGTCCGAGAATATCAAAGCGGCGGCATCGCTTATGTGTGATGCAATCGAAAACGACCGTCTTATCAATGTATTCGGCGGCGGTGGACATACAACCCTTCCGGTTGGCGAGATGTTCTTCCGCGCAGGCGGTCTTTCCTGCATAAACCCGATTATGGAAACAGGTCTTTCTGTTTTTAATCAGGCACTTAAATATCTTGAGCTTGAAAGAACTGTTAACTACGGCAGTGCAATTTTAAAGTACTATGATTTGCAGAAGGATGATGTTCTCATCATTTTCCACAACATCGGTATCAATCCTGCGACGATTGATGCGGCAGAAGAGGCAAAGAAGCGCGGCGTTAAGATTATTGCTGTATCAAGTGAAGCGTGGCAGAAAGAAATGCCGGAGGATCATTTCATCCGTCATCCGAACAAGAAAAATCTCTTTGATTATGCAGATGTCTGCATTGAGGACTTTAATCCGGTCGGCGATGCGGTCGTAAATGTTCCGGGGCTTGACACACCCATTGCACCGGTATCGAATATCATTGATTTCTACATAGCGCACCTTCTTGAAATCGAGACCGTTAAGCAGTGCATCGACCGCGGCATCACACCGCCGGTATGGTCAAGTGCAAACACACCGGGCGGCGATGAGAAGAACGCAAAATATCTTGAAAAATACAGACCAAGAGTAAAAATGCTTTAAAGAAAAGGAGCTGTCAATAATGAATAAACTTCAGGAAAAGCTTGATTTTCTGCTCGAAAAGTATTCGGTAGAGAAAAAAGCAGTATTGAAAGACGCAAAAACAGTTGTAATCGACGGAAAAGAAATTCCGATTCTTTCGCACAGAAGTGAGAGAAGATTTGTCGAGCTTAAAAATATCGTAAACAACGGCATACTTGTCGGTGTAAGCGTAATGCGCGTTGCAAGAATAGTTGAGAGCGGGAAAGACCTTTATGAAGCACTTTACCGCGAGCTTGACCTTTGCCAGTTTATATTGCAGAGAAAAATAAAATCCATAACCGTTATGGAAAACGGCAATGTAATGAACTCCATCGCAACAACCGAGGACGGTGTTGTCTGCACGATTGAAATTTCGGCTACACTTGCAAAAGGCGAAATTGAAAAGGATAAGCACGAGATTATTTCACAGCGCGGTATCGCTTGCGACGTCGTTGTTGATGCACAGCTAAAGCAGGATTCCATCTATGTATTCGGCAGCGAGAACAAGAAATATACCGATGTCGATTTTGAGCTTTACGGTCTCTCAATAGATGAAATTGCAATTGTAAGAGCGGCGTTCTCCGTTGCTCAGAATAACACTTCCGATGAAATGCTTTCCGCGGATAAAAATCTTTGCACGCTTATTGGTATGGCAAAGAAATCCGCACAGAGCGGCGAAAGAGAGGTAATGTAATTATGAAGCCTTTAAAGATTGCTATGATGAGTATGACTCACGGTCATACAAGAAAATATTATCAGGTGCTCAAAGAAAACCCGAAGCTTGATTGGGTTGCGGTATCAACAGCTAATGATGATGTAAAGAAAATCTTCCTTAACAGCGTTGACGGTATTCCATGCTACGACAGCGAGCTTGAAATGCTTGATGCACATCCTGAGATTGAAGCTGTTGTTCTTGCCAGCGAAAACAGCGACCATCTTCGCCAGATGAAGCTTTGCGCAGAACGCGGAATTCATATTCTTTCCATGAAGATTCCGACCTTTGATATGGAAGAATATGACGAGATGATAAAGCTCGTTGACGAGAATAACCTCGTTTGTCAGATTGAGCTTGAAATGCATTATAACCCCGTCATCGCAAGACTTAAAGAGCTTGTCAAAAACGGCGAAATCGGAAAAATTAAGTCATTCAATGCGACAAACATCACGCTTTCTCCCGTATGGGCATTCCCGTGGCAGGGCGTTCCGGAAAAGAGCTACGGCAAGCGCGTAAGCATAAAAGACGGAGATTCCCGCTTCCGCGGCGGCGCACTTTGCGACCATCCGCACATTTTTGATATGATAAGGCATATGACCGGAAGCGACTTTGAGAGCATTTATGCAGAAGTCGCTCCGAACATCCGTCCTGATATTGAGGAAGAGGATATGCTTTCCGTCATCGGAAGAATGAAGGATGGCACGATCTTCTCTCTTGACCCGTCATGGTCAAAGATGGAAGAACGCCTTCCTGTTCCGGGTCCCGGTTGGGAAGTTTTCCCGAAGCGTATGGAAGTAAACATCACTCTCAACGGTGAAAAGGGAACAGTTATGGCGGATTGCTTTGGTCCGAACGTATACCACAACGGCTGTCCGAATGACCGCTATACCGTTCAGTACACATATTTTGACGAGTGGGTTGGTCTTATCGACGAGTTTGTTGACAACATCAGAAATAACAAAACTCCGCTGATAAACCTCAAATGGCATAAGAGAACGATTGAAGCAATGAACGCAGTTTACGAAAGCATTGCAACAGGAAAAACGGTAAAGCTTTAATGGAAATGTCTATTCCTGATGCCGAATAGAAGCATCAAATCTCCTCATCTGCTTTGCGGATGAGGAGATTTGATATTACATCAGGATTTTCTATAGCAAATCTCTTGTTTTTTACTTACCGTATAATTTCCACTTTCTCGGCGAATGACCGAATTTTTTATTAACAACTCTTGAAAAGTATTTTGGGTCGTTAAATCCGCTCATAAGCGCCGCCGTTTCAATAGGAGTATTTGATGCGATCAAACTTCTCGCATGTTCAATTCGCAGATCTGTTATGTACTCAACCGGTGTCTTTTTATAA
>JAFQGO010000104.1:0-7510 GCA_017398225.1 Oscillospiraceae bacterium
ATGAGATCCTTGACGGTGCAGACCTTCCGATTAAATACTGTGCGTATTCTGCTTGCTTCCGCGCAGAAGCAGGAAGCGCGGGGCGTGATACACGCGGTCTTATCCGTCAGCATCAGTTTAACAAGGTTGAGCTTGTTAAGTTCGCAAATCCGGAAAATTCATATGAGGAGCTTGAAAAGCTCACTGCAGATGCAGAGTTTGTTCTTTCCTCCCTCGGTCTTCCCTACCGTGTTGTAACGCTTTGCGCAGGAGACCTTGGCTTCTCCTCTGCAAAGACATACGATGTTGAAGTCTGGATGCCGTCTTATGACAGATATCTTGAAATCTCATCCTGCTCAAACTTCGAGGATTATCAGGCTCGTCGCGCGTCAATCAGATTCCGTCCGGAGCCGGGTGCAAAGCCGCAGCTTGTTCATACGCTCAACGGCTCGGGCGTTGCAATCGGAAGAACCGTTGCTGCTATTCTTGAAAATTATCAGAACGAGGACGGCTCTATCACCGTTCCGGAAGTTCTCCGCAAGTACATCGGAAAAGATGTTATCCGATAACAGACAGTAATATATAAAGCAAAAACAACGCAGTGTTTTTAAAACACAGCGTTGTTTTTTATAATAAGCTTTAGTTTTCTTCTTTGTAAAGACGCTTAACTGCGTGAATAATATCGAGTCCGTACTCACCGGTTACAACCGCTTCCTTGCCTCCCTCGCGGAGAACACGGCAGACATCCTGAATCTGATATGTCATGCCCGGAACGTGCTCGAGGTCTACTTCCTTGAAAACACCGTCGGCACCGCAATAGGAAACATGGCTATGGCTGGGCAGGCGAATTTCGCCTTTTGTGAGATAGAGAGCAACCGTGTTGCAGCTTGCGGGAACGTGTCCGATAAGGTTGAGCGTGCCGGTAACGCCGTTTGCCATCTTTACAAATGCCTGACCGCTGTCTTCACAGTCATACCCTTCGCGGATATGTACATTTCCGTGAATCTCTGCAATATCAGAGTCTGTAAAGTACTTCATCTTGTCAAGACAGTGGGCGCCAAGGTTTATCATAATTCCGCCGCCGGACATTTTTTTTGTAAGAAACCACTTCGGACGGTCGTCGGAAAAGTAGTTCATATTTCTTGTTTCATGGAAGCTTACAAGCTCACCAAGCTCGCCGGACCGGATAAGCTCTTTTGCATAGATGTTAGCAGGCATATATCTCTGAAGATGTCCTACCCAGAACATAACATCATTTTTCTTGCAGCAGTCAATCATCTTTTGGCAGTCTTCACTGTCAAGTCCCATTGGCTTTTCAAGGAAAACGTTGACTCCGCACTCTGCGCAGTAGCAGGTAGCCTCGCCGTGAAGACCGTGAGGAAGAGTGATTATTGCGATATCTATCTCACCTTTGAGCTCATCAATCATTTTTTTGTAATCCGTATACGGTTTTGCGCCCGTCAGCTCACAAACATGGTTTAAATTAGGTTCTGAAAGGTCACAAGCAGCGACGATTGAGGCATCGTCAATTGTTTCAAACGCGTGGATATGCCCCGAGCTTATTTTTCCACAGCCGATAAGTGCGGCTTTAATCATAATAAAAACAACCCCTTCTGAAATTAGGAAAAATTAATCAATTATATTTATTGTACCACAAACGAAAAGCGCTTGCAACATAAAAAGTAGCATAAATGGGAAAAATTATTAAAAGAAAATTTCATGCATTTTCTTTGGCAAAATATTGGCAGAAAACTGGCAGAAACTTGGCACCGCAAAAAATAAATTTTGTGATAATATAATCACAGCCTGAAAAACGCACACTTTTCCGGTGTGCGCTTTTTGTTTGTCGAAAGAAAAGGCATGTGTAGAAAATGACATAGAAAACAATTGAAAAAGAAATCAAACTATACTATAATTAAGGAGGTATGAGGATTTTGATATCGAAGCGGCAGAGGAAAAGCTGCGCGATAATGATTACTGGACTGAACGTTTACTCGAAAGCCGCAGACAAGGCTATGGCTTTGCTGGTGATGAGCAGATAGCAGAAGAACGCAATACACTTGAAGAAGAAATCAAACGCGCAAAGGATGCGGCAGACCGCAGACGTGAGCGATATATCCGCGAAAAGGCGGCGCAGATGCCGGACAACGGACTGCATGAGCTTCTGCGATGGTCTGTGAGAAATATGCCGGAGAGAAAGCAAGATACATTTTCCGCAAATCCGCAATTTTCAAACACGCTTTATCCGGAAATATCACCGGGATATTCTAACGGAAGCATCCCGCAAAAGAATTACTATACGAAGAATAAATCAATATACGGAGAGAATACGGATAAAGCGCTTGATGCAATCAGCAATATTCTGACTGCAACATCGTTGGTTCCCGGTATAGATACATTTGCAGATGCGGCGGCAATACCGGTAGACCTTCTGCGCGGAGATTACATATCGGCAGGGCTTGATGCGTTTGGCATCCTTCCGTTTGTAGGAGAAGTAGCCGACACCGCAAAGCTTGCAAGAGCGGGGATGAATGTAGCCGATGTGGCACACGATGCAAATAAGCTTAATATTACACACAGATTAACAAAAAGCCACAAAGAAATGGAAAAGTTAATTAATGATATTAAAAGCAACGGAATTAAAGAAACAATTAAATATGTTGAGCATAACGGCGAGAAATTTGTAGTTGATGGTCACCATAGGTTACATATTGCTCGATTGTTGGGATTAAAGAATATTCCAGTAGAAAAAGTGAATCTTCCGTATAAGGGATATAATTCAATAAATGATTTATTCTGGGAGTAGAAAGGATATATAATGATTTATGTAACAGGCGATATACACATTCCTTCAAGCGACATACAAAAACTTAGCACAAAGCGTTTTCCGGAACAAAAAAACTTATCAGAAGCGGATTATTTAATAATCTGTGGGGATTTCGGAGGCATATGGAATGAGAGTTCGGAGGAACGGTATTGGATAAAGTGGCTGTCTGATAAAAATTTTACAACACTATTCATAGACGGAAACCACGAGAATTTTGATTTACTGAACAAATATAGCGAATGTTGCTTCTGCGGAGGTAAAGTGCATAAAATTGCAAAAAAGGTCTATCATCTTATGCGCGGTGAAATTTTCGATATTTGCGGAAAGAAAATATTCACTTTAGGCGGAGCGAGTTCTCATGACAAAGAATACAGAAAAGAAGGTAAAAGCTGGTGGGAAGAAGAACTTCCGTCACAAGAGCAGTTGTGTATTGCCACCAAAACTTTGTCTTGCAGTGACAATAGAGTAGATATCATTATATCGCATTGCGCGCCTACCTCGTTGCAACAAATAATTGCTCCGGAATATGCCTCGGACTGTTTAACCGAATACTTTGAAAAGGTGAAGAAAACAGTGCTTTATGACAAATGGTTTTTCGGTCACTATCATAAGGATTGTGAGATTGACAGTAAGCTTAATGCGGTGTTTGATAAGATTATAAAAATCTGTTAGCGCGTATATGAAGGATGCTTTCAGGAAAAATAAAATTGTTGTAACAAATCGCTTTACACACAGAATTATGACTACCGGCACTGTGCTGGTGGTTGTCGTTTGACTAAACCAAAATAAGTGAGTTTGTTCTTCTGAATAAACTCACTTATTTTCTTATATATTTACTTCATTGCAAGGCTTGAGTTGAGAAGTGATGAGCTATAGAGGAACAGCACATCGCTGTTTTGAAAATCCACAAATGAGCCTATCATAGCGCTTTGGATATATCGGATATCCACAAGCGTTATTTTGCTGTAAGCCGGAACAAGAATCGGAGCAAGGCTTGAGGCGTAAGAATCGCGGAAGATAACAAGCTCGCGCTTTTCTTTCGCGGAAGGGTTTTCCACTACGAGCAAAGCGTTGTTGCCTGAGAGGAACAGCTCATATGGGTCTCGCTCGTTTGCCTTTTCAAAATTATACACATATGAGGTCTCGGGACGTCCCGTGTCGAAGCTCGTCACGGAAACATTATTTAAAATATCGTTCGTGAGATATTTTATTGTGTCTGGAGAAACCTTCATTGCCGACTGTCCGGCATACACGCCGTAAAACGGCACGTCAAGGATGTTCTCAGTATACTCTGCAGAAATATCCGCTCCCATCTCAGAGGCAATGTGCTCTGCTATATCGCGGATGCACTCCTGCCGCCAGTGTGAATCCGTGCGGTAGAAATCATCAAGAGACAAGAGCGGAAAAACGTCGATATAATTCATATACGGCGTTTTTTCTTTCATATATGATACAAGCGCTGAATAGTCGAGCTTTAGCGTATCAAGGAAAAAGTTCTTGTCCGGCACGATCGAGAAGTATACATTTGTGTTTGCATTCCGAAGAAACGTATCGTAAATGAATTGAAAGCGTTCCGATGCATGGTCAAGCATTGGCGTGTTCATCGGATAGTCAAGCTTCGTGAGATGCCCGTCTTTTACTATAACACCGTTGTTATCGGACAGATTGAAAGCATATTTTGAGGTATAAGCCTTTATCGCGCGGAATGCATCACGGAACGGAAATGCATCAGTTGCATATTCTTCAAATCCGTTTGTGAAATCTCCGGAAAAAATACTTTCTGCGGAAAGCTCCGGCATTGGAGCAAGAACACGCCGTTCGCTTTCTGAAAAGTCACTTTTCGGATAAAACCAGACAAAAAGAGTCAGTACGGCGAGAAGAAGAGCGGATGAAATCCATGTTATTTTATTTTTCACAACAACACCCTCCTAAAATCTGAAATACAGGAACGGATTGAAAGAGCCGTCAACAAGATATGCTGTTATCAAAATCAAAAGAATGCACAGCACCGGCGCTTCAAGCAAAGAAAGACGCTGCCCAAGCTGCGTTTTTCCGATAAAATGCTTTAACGCAGGAGTTGAGCCGATAATCGCAACGGCAAAGAGCGGTGCGTATGAGCGCAGATAATAGAAAAACTCTGCATTTGCGAGAGGATACTCCCCTGCCCCGAACATTGCACCGATATAAGACAGTGCGTCCGGGAGAGTTTTTGCATCGAAGATAACAAAGCTTATAAGAACAAACAGAAAAACATATAAATGGGCAACTATACGGTTTTTATCAATATGTCTGCCAAGAAACAGCTTTTCGGCAAGAAGCAGGACTGCAAAGTAAAGTCCCCACACCGCAAATGTCCATTCCGCACCGTGCCAGAAGCCCGTAAGACACCACACAACGAGGATGTTGAATATAAAACGACCTTTTTTTACGCGGTTTCCGCCGAGCGGGATATAAACATAGTCACGGAACCACGAGCCGAGTGAGATATGCCAGCGGCGCCAGAATTCGGAGATGCTTTTTGAAATAAACGGATAGTTGAAGTTTTCCATAAATTTAAAGCCGAATATACGCCCCAGCCCTATCGCCATATCGGAATAGCCGGAGAAATCAAAATATACGTGGAGCGTGAATGCGATTGCATACATCCAGAAAAATGCGACGGATTTATCCTGAGATGCGTGAAAGATTTTTACAAGCTCACCAAGCTGATTTGCTATAAGAATCTTTTTTGAAAGACCAAGGATAAGACGGCGTGCGCCGTATGCAAAATCCTCTGAGGAGCTTGTCCGGTCAGAAAGCGAGTGTTCCACATCAATATAGCGCACAATCGGACCCGCAATAAGCTGTGGAAACATTGTTATATATGCTGCAAGGTTAATAGGATTTCTTTGTGCAGGAACATCGCCGCGGTAAACATCAACGGTATAACTTAAAATCTGGAAAGTATAAAAGCTGATACCAATAGGAAGAGCAATGCCGAGAAGCGGGATTGAGAGACCGGTGGCGGCATTTACGTTGCTGATAAAGAAATCGGCGTATTTGAAATAGAGAAGCGAAGAAAGCGAAACAATAACAGAAAGAACGAGAAGAACGCGTGAAGCGGTTCGTTTGCGATATTTTTCAATTCCGAGCGCAAAAAAATATCCGCACGCGATTGTGCCGAGCATGAGGAACACATATATCGGCTCTCCCCACGCATAAAAGACAAGGCTTGAGAAAAAAAGCGTTGTATTCCGGAGCTTCTTGGGCGACAGAAAGTAGAGAAGAAGAACCGCAGGGAGAAAGTAATACAGGAAAGGTATGCTTGAAAAGAGCACGTTAAAACCTCCTTTTTGTGACGGTTTAAATTACCACCGCCGTCAGGCGGTGGTAATTATATTCGGTCTTATTCTTCAAAGGCTTTCGGGCACATAAGGAAGAAGACCTTATTGCCGCTTTTTTCAACAATTGTCTGCTCTGCTTCCGTGCAGATGTTCCAGCGCGGGTTTGCCGCACCTTTAAGTGTGCTTACAAAAGCATCTGCGCCGGATGCATCGGGAAGCTCAAAAACATAACCTACAAACGGGATTGTGCCGATAGCGGGGGCAAACATATATCCGCTTGAGAATCCGCGGATTTCCGTATTGTCAAAGCCGGTGAGAAGACCTTCTTCTACCGGGACAACGCCGCCCATAAACTGGATTGAGCTGTGGGAGAGAACTGCATTTGCAATTTCCTCTGCGCTCTTTCCGGAGTTTGCACGCCATACGGCAGCAAGGGTTTCACCAACGGTTCCGCCGGAGGGCTTAGTGTTGCTCTCCGGTGCGGGAGCAGGAGCCGGTGCAGGCTCAGCCGGCTTCTCGGCAGGTTTTTCTGCCGGCTTTTCGGCGGGCTTCTGCGTATTTGCGGGCTTGTTCTGTTCGGGATTCTTTGAAGGCTTTGGTGATGAAACCGGCTTCTTTTCCTCTTCAGGGGCCTTTTCGGGAGCTTTTTCTTCTTACTTTTCTGCATCCTCGGTTTCTGCCTCAGCATCGGAAGTCTCGTCTTCTGTCGGCTTTCCGCTTACATCATCCGTGTTGGATGCGGGAATATCGGTTGCGATATTTTCGTTTTCGGGGGAAACTTCGGGTTTTTCCTCTCCGCGGCATGCCGCAAGAGAGAGCGCGAGGGAAAGCGCAATAATCAGTGCAAGTAATTTTTTCATTTTCATTTTCTCCTTACATATGTTATGTAGTTACCATTATAGAATACCTTAAAAAGAGTGTTTTGTCAACTCAGGCAACCGTATATTAGATTGAGTTGCAGCATAAAAAGTTTGCAATATTAAAAAAAATATGTTACCATATAATAAGCCGAGGGGTTCGACTCCCCTCGGCTTGAAAGAAAGGTAGGAATTTATATGAAAAAAACAGTGATAACAGGTATCGTGCTTGCGCTTTGTATAAGCTTTGCATCGGCTTCGATGATACCGGCTTTGCCTCAGATTATTCCGTTTGGGACAACGCGCTTTGTCGCACCTGTTCTGTCGTGCTCCGTGCAGACGCTCTCGCTTGCGCAAAAGGCAGAAAAAGAACAGATAAAAAAGGAAGAGGAATATAGTCCGCGCGGGAACGTTGCATATGTTGTGCGGGCAAACCAGCGTCTTAACATGGAAACCGGAAAATACTATGGGGAGCTTACTCTTATCAATGAGACGGGGCTTTTTGATGTGGTGACGGTTGAGGA